>RFHH01000163.1 GCA_003696075.1 Acidobacteriota bacterium | reverse complement strand
GCCGGGGGCGCGGGGCGCGCGGCGAGCCTCACCGGGACGACCGGACGCGGTGCGCCGCCGAACGTGGCCTTTCCTCCGGCGGCGAGGAGCAGGGAGAGCGCGACCGCGTGCACCCCCGCCGAGAGCGCGAGCGCCTGAACCTCGCCCGCGCGGGGAAGCCTGACGGTCACCCGAACCAGCGTCCGGCCCAAGGTGTCACCGTTCCGTGCGGGAGGCGGGCAGCGGTTCGGTCACGAGCGCGACGCGGGCGATCCCGCCGGTTCGCAGGGCGTCCATCGCCGCGAGAACCCGGCCGTAGGGGACCGACGCATCGCCTTCGAGGTAGACCGCCACCCCCGGCCGGCCGCCGGCCGCCTCGTTGACCTTCTCCACCAGCAGCGCGTCGACCACGGGACGCCCGTCCACGAGGAACTGCCCCCGGCGATCGATCGTCACCGTGACCCGGTCCTCCTCGATCACCTCGGCCGAGGCCGCCTGGGGGAGAGCGATGTCGATCCCTCTGGTGAGCATCGGCGCCGAAACCATGAAGATGATGAGCAGGACCAGCATCACGTCCACGAGAGGGGTGACGTTGATCTCCGCCAGCGCCCCCCGCTCGGGCCGGCCGCCGCCGCCCGCCATGATCAGCCGACCCGGCGGCGGCGCTTCTGCAGGAGATGGGTGAAGTCGTACTGGAACTCTTCCATCTCGATGCTCATGGTGCGCACCTGCCGCAGGAACGAGTTGTACGCCACGGCCGCCGGGACGGCGGCGAGCAGCCCGGCGGCGGTCGCGATCAGCGCCTCGGCGATTCCCGGAGCGTAGGCCTCCAGACTGGCGGCGCCGGTGTACCCGATGCGGTGGAAGGCCTCCATGATCCCCCACACCGTCCCGAACAGGCCGACGAAGGGGGCCGTGCTGGCCGTGGTGGCGAGGAACGTCAAGGACCGCTCGAGGGTGCGCGTGTTCGCGGCCGCCGTCCGCGCCATCATCCGCTCGACGTCCTCGATCGCGTCGGCGTCCAGCACCCGCCCCACCCCGGCGCCCTGCTCGAGCGAAAGCTCGGAGACCTCGTGGAAAGCGGCCTTGAACAAGGCGACGACGGGAGAGCGGTGCCAGTGCTCGGCGGCGTCGCGAAGTTCGGCCAAGCGCGCACCGCCGTGGAACCGGGCGAGGAAGGCGCGCGTTTCCCGGTTGGCGATGCGGAAGGTGCGGCCGCGCTCGAGGATGATGCCCCAGCAGATCACCGACGCGGCGAGGAGGATCAGCAGGACCAGCTTGCCCACCGGCCCCGTCTGCAGCACGAGATCGACGACGCTGGCGCCGCCGAGACCGGCGCCCACGGGCAACGTCACGGCGTGCCTCCGGACCGCGCGCGGGCGGCGCGGGTGGAACCGGGCCGCAACGTAGCACGCGACCGGCGACGGCGGCAACGTCGCGCCCCGGCGTTCAGCCGGGAAGGGGCTCGATGCACGAGGGATCGTCGTGACGGGGGTCGTTCACCCGGCGCGAGACCGGAACCCGCTGGAGGGCCAGGGGCGGCGGGGCGGCGACCAGCTCGGCCAACAGTTCCGTCCCCGGCCGGGACGGATCGAGCCAGCGCTCGAACAGGCCCGGGGGAACGATGACCGGCATGCGCGGATGGACCGCCCCCACGACCTCGTCGGCCGGGCGCGTCAGGATCGCGCAAGTTTCGATCGCGGCGTCTTCGTCGGTTTCCGGGGGTCGCCACCGCTCCCAGAGTCCCGCGAAGGCGAACGGCTCCCCGCCCGGCGCGCGGAAGAGGTACGGCTGTCGCCCGCCGGCACCTCCGCTCCACTCGTAGAAACCGTCGGCCGGCACGAGGCAGCGCCGGGCGCGCACGGCGGCGCGGAACGCGGGCTTCTCGGCGGCGGTTTCGGCCCGGGCGTTGATCATGCGGTTCCCGACGGCGGGATCGCGAGCCCACCGGGGCACCAGCCCCCACCGGAGCGGAACGAGCTCGCGCTCTTGTGCGGAAGAGAGGCGGCAGGCGAGGACCGGCTGGGAGGGGGCGATGTTGTAGCGGGGTCGCGCCCACTCCTCGGGGACGGGAACGTCCAGCAGGCGCTCGAGCGCCTCCGGGGAGGCCGCGAGCACGAAGCGACCGCACATCTCGGGCTCCTCGCCGGCGGGGACGCGGCCGGGGGCGGAGGATAGAATAGCCGAGCGCCCCGGGCGGGGCGCCGGGGACGGGTCGATGACCGACGAGCTCAAGACGGCGTACGAGCTGGCGATGGAGCGTCTCCGGGCGCGCGGAGAGGGGAGCGGGCCCCCTCTCAGCGACGATCAGAAGCGCCGCATCGCGGAGGTCCGGCGGGAGATCCGCGCGAGGCTCGCCGAACTCGAGGTGCTCCACCGGACCGCGGTGGAGGCGGCTCGGGCGAAGGGGGACGCCGAAAAGCTCGAGCGTCTGGTTTCCGAGTACGAGAGCGAGCGCCGCGCCCTGCTCGAGAAGGAGGAGCGAGAGGTGGCGGCGATCCGTGCCGAGAGCGGCGCGTGACGGAGCGGACCTGTTTCGCCGCCGGATGCTGGTTCGCGGCGGCGGCGGTCGCGGCCGGCGCGTTCGCGGCGCACGGGCTGGGGGACGGAGCCTCCGCGGAGCTGTTCCGTACCGCGTCGCGCTACCAGATCGTCCACGCCCTCGCCCTGATCGCGCTCGCCAGCCCGTGGGCGCGGCGGACGGCCGGGCGCGTGGCGGGTCCCGCGGCGTGGGCCTTCGCCGCCGGGGTGGTCCTCTTTTCGGGAAGCCTGTACCTGCTCGGCCTCGGCGCACCTCGATGGGTCGGCATGGTGACCCCGGCCGGCGGGCTCGCCTTCATCGCTGGTTGGTGTGCCCTCGCCCTCGGCGCGCGCCGGACCGGCCGCGGTTGACCGCGTTCCCGGCCGGGTGATAACCTCGCGTGGCCGAAATCTCCCGGAACAAGCCGTTTCGCGCCGGATTCCCGACAGCCGCGTGGGCCGAGCATGCTGCGTGAACTGCGCATCGAGAACCTGGTTCTGGCGCGGCGGGTGGAGTTGTCCTTCTCCCCCGGCCTGAACCTGATCACCGGCGAGACGGGTGCCGGAAAGTCGCTCCTCGTCGGAGCGCTCGCGCTGGCGCTCGGGGGCCGCGGCGAAGCGTCTATGGTGCGCCAGGGGGAAGAACGCGCCGTGGTCGAGGCGCTGTTCGACCTTTCCGGCCGTCCCGATCTCGTCCGCAGACTCGCCACCGCCGGCTACGATCCCCGGGGGGACGAACTCCTGATCCGGCGGGAGATCGGCGCCGAGGGGCGTTCCCGGGCGCTGATCGGCGGCTCGACCGTGACGCTGTCCCTCCTGCGCGAGCTGACGGCCGGTCTCGTCGAAATGCACGGGCAGCACGAGCAGCAATCGCTGCTGGCGCCGGAGAACCACCGGGAGATTCTCGACCGCTTCGCGCGGCACGGTGCGCTGCTCGAGCGGACGCGACGGGCGTTCGGGGAGCTCCGGGAGTGCGAAGCCCGGCTGAAGGAGCACCGGGAGCGGGCCGCTGCGCGCGAGGCCCGGCGTGAGCTGATCGAGTACCGCCTGGCGGAGCTGGAGGCCGTCGCGCCCAAGCCGGGCGAAGAGGAGGAACTGCGGAGAGAGCGCGAGCGGCTCCGTCACGCGGAGGAGATCGGGGAGGCGCTCGCGGCGGCGCTCCAGCTCCTCTACGAGGGAGAGGGATCGGCGACGGAGAAGATCCACGCCGCGGCCCGGCGGCTGCACCGCCAGGCCGACCGCGGGGAGCAGTTCGCGGAGCTGGCGGACCGGCTGGACGACGTGCGCGCCCAGGTGGACGAGATCGCCGCCGACCTGCGCAGCGCCGCCTCCGAGATCGCCCCCGATCCCGAGCGCCTCGCGGAGGTGGAGGACCGCCTCCACCGTCTCGACAAGCTCCGGCGGCGATTCGACGGCGCACCGCTCGAGGATCTGATCGCCCAGGGCGAGGCGCTGCGCCGCGAGTTGGCCGAACTGGAGGGAGCGGAAGAGTCGGCCGCCCAGCTCGCCGAGCAGAGGCAGTCGGCGGCGGCCGCTTACCTCGCCGCCGCGCGCGAGCTGCACGAGAGCCGGCGCCGGGCTGCGGGCGAACTGGAGCGCAAGGTGGCGTCGCTCCTCGAGGAGCTGGCGATGCCGAAGGCGCGGCTGGAGGTGCACGTGACGCCGCGCCCGGGACTGGAGGACGACCCCGGCGCGATCGACGCTTCCCGGATCGCCGCCGACGGGCTCAGCGGGGTCGAGTTCCATCTGCGGGCCAACCCCGGAGAGCCCGCGCGCCCGCTCCGGAAGGTCGCTTCGGGCGGGGAACTCAGCCGGCTCATGCTCGCCCTCGACGTGGCCCTCGAGGGCGAACTTCCGCCGCGCACGCTTCTGTTCGACGAGGTCGATCAGGGGCTCGGGGGGCAGGCGGCCGACCGCCTCGGCGAGTTCCTGTCGCGCGTTTCGCGGCACCACCAGGTCATCTGCATCACCCACCTTCCGCAGGTGGCTTCGCGCGCCGACACCCACGTGACGGTGACGAAGAAGCAGCGATCGGGGCGGACGGTGGCGGTGGTCAAGACGCTCACCGATCTCGACGAGCGCGTCGAAGAGGTGGCCCGGATGCTCGCGGGAAGCGTCGTGACCGACACCGCGCGCCGGCACGCCGAGGCGATGATCCGCGGGGAGGCGGGCGGTCCGGGCCGGAGCCGAGGGGTGGCCCGGTGAGCGGGAGCGGCTTGAAGGCGGTCTACCCCGGTTCGTTCGATCCGGTGACCATGGGCCACCTCGATCTGATCCGGCGGGCGTCCGATCTGTTCGGCTCCCTCGTGGTGGCGGTTCTCGAGAACACGGCGAAGACGCCGATGTTCGGTGCCGAGGAGCGGCGCGCCATGATCGAGGAGGCGGTCCGGGAGGCGGGCCTGCAGCGCGTGGAGGTCGCTTCCTTCGACGGGCTGCTTTCCGACTTCGCCCGGCAGGTCGGCGCGCGCGTGATCGTGCGCGGCCTCCGGGCGGTCAGCGACGTGGAGTACGAGCTCCAGATGGCGTTGATGAACCGCCGGCTCAACCCTCGGCTCGAGACCCTCTTCCTCACCGCGGGGGAGGAGGTCTCCTTCATCTCGTCGCGGCTCGTGCGCGAGATCGTGCAGCTCGGAGGGGACGTGTCCGGGCTGGTGCCTCGGCCCGTGGCGGAGCGGCTGGCCCGCCGGTTCGGGCCGGGAAAGGCGCGGGGATGAGCCGGAGGCTCTCGCGGCGCCTGTCCGCGATCGCGCCCTCGCCCACGCTCGCGATCAAGGCGGAGGCCGAACGCCTGCGCGCGTCGGGGGTGGACGTCGTGGACTTCGGTCCGGGCGAGCCGGACCTTCCCAGCCCCGAGGCGGTCAAACGGGCCGGCATCGAGGCGATCGAGAACGACTTCACGCACTACACGGTCGCCGCCGGAATCCCCGAGCTCCGCCAGGCGATCGCGGCTCACTACTCCGGACGGGCGGGCGTTCCGGTGGACGCCCGGGAGGTCATCGTCGGAGCGGGGGGGAAGTCGGTGCTCTTCCTCGTGATGCTGGCCCTCCTCGATCCGGGCGACGAGGTCGTCATTCCCGCTCCCTACTGGGTCTCCTTCCCGGAACAGGTGAGGCTCGCCGGCGCCCGGCCGGTGCCGGCGGCGCTCGACCCGGGCGACGGGTTCACCATCCGGGCGGAGCTCCTCGAGCGCGTGCTCACACCTGCGACGCGCATGCTGCTGCTCAACTCCCCCGCCAACCCGAGCGGAGCCGTCCTGCCTCCCGGGGAGGCGCGGAAGATCGTCGAGCTGGCCGTGGAGCGCGACCTGTGGGTCGTCAGCGACGAGACCTACGAGAGTTTCGTCTACGAGCAGGAGGGGGCGGCCAGCCTGCTCGCCCATCGCCCGGAACTGGGAGACCGGCTCGTCTTCGTCTCGGCGTTCTCGAAGAGCTGGGCGATGACGGGCTGGCGGATCGGTTATGCGATCGCCGCTCCCGAGGTGATCTCGGCGGTGGTCACGTTGCAAAGCCACGACACGACCCACGCCTCGTCGGTGTCGCAGAAAGCGGCGCTGGCGGCCTTGAGCGGGAGCGCCGCATCGGAGCCGGCCCGCACGCGGGAGATCTACCGCCGGCGGCGCGACCGTCTCGTGGCCGGGCTGCGCGCGATTCCGGGGGTGTCGTGCCCCGTGCCCAGGGGAGCGTTCTACGTGTTTCCCGACGTGCGCGAGCTCGCGAGGAGGCGCGGTTTCGCCACCACGAAGGAACTGTGCGAGGCCCTCATCAGGGAGCAGGCCGTCGCCACGGTCCCCGGGGAGGCCTTCGGGGTTCCGGGGCACATCCGCCTTTCGTACGCCTGCAGCACCGAGGCGATCGACGAGGGGCTCGCGCGCCTGCGCGCCTTTGCCGGGGCGTGAGGCCGCCGCGCGGGGACGGACCGGCCTACAATGGCGGCGTGAGAGGCTCCGCCGGACATCTCCTGCTCGCTGCGGCCCTCGCGGCCGCGCCGGCGGTCGCCGCCGCACCCCCGGGGGCGGCGCCGCGGGTTCGCGTGCACCGGATCACCGGGGTCATCCACGGCGTCACGGCGTCGATCCTCGAGCGCGCCATCGACGAGGCCGCCCGGGAGGGTGACGCCCTGCTGCTGTTGGAGCTGGACACTCCCGGGGGGGTGGTCGGCCCGGCCGAGCGGATGGTTCAGGCGATCCTCGGCAGCGAGGTTCCCGTGTGCGCCTACGTGAGCCCGAGCGGCGCGCACGCGGCATCGGCCGGCTTCATGCTGCTCCTGGCCGCCGACGTGGCGGCGATGGCCCCGGTGACGCGGACGGGGGCGGCGCATCCGATCATGGCGGGCGGGGAGAACCGCGAGGGCGACCTCGCGCTCAAGAAGGCCGCCCAGGATCTGGCGGCCCTGATGCGCGCCGCGGCACGCCAGCGGGGCCGGCCCGAAAAGCTGGCGGAAGCGGCGGTGCTCGAGGCGAAGAGCTGGTCCGCCGAGGAGGCGCTGGAGGCCGGCCTGATCGACCTCGTGGCCAGCAGCCGAGAGGAACTCCTGGAGGCGCT
>RFHH01000162.1 GCA_003696075.1 Acidobacteriota bacterium | reverse complement strand
GTGTTCTCGAGAACGTGCGCGGCTGCGTGACCGACGGCCCTTGCTTCCTGAAGCTGGCGCTGACCGGCGGGACGGAGGCGATCGTCACCTACCACCCGGGAGAAGGCCCGTCCTGCCCCAACGACGCCGCAGCCACCGCCGGGATCCGCGTCGAGCCGGGCCAGCGCGTCGCCGTCACCGGCCGGGTGGTCGGCGCCGGCCCGCCACTCGAACTGACCACCTGTCCCGACGAGAGCCTCGCCATCCGCCCTCTCGGCAACGGGGAGGAAGAAACGGGGAGCGGCCGGCCGTAGCCGGAACTCGGCCAGCCGCTCCCGGAGATGCGCCCGACGCCGGGCTTACCGGCAGGACGATGGATCCACGGCGAACGTCCCGCTGACCGGGACGGCCGCCACGCCGACATTGCCGGCGCAGTCGACGGCCTCCGCGCGGACCACCGGATCGGTGAACGTCGTGCGGCCGCAGGCGCGGTAGGCCTGGCAGAGCAAGCCGCTGACGATTTCGATGGTGTCGTCAACGAGCCGGCCGTTGGCGTTCCCGTATGTCGCGCCGTCCAGGGCGACGCAGTCGTCGACGAGAATTCGCTCGGTCACCACTCCTCCCGGCGCCGCGTCTTCGTCGCTCGTCACCAGGTAGGCGCCGATCGGATCGACACGCGGGAGATCCTGCGTGGCCAAGGGTGGAACGAGGGAGACGAGCGGAGCAGTGTCGTCGATCAGGAACCGCGTGACGGCTGCACTCGAGTTGCCCGACGAGTCCGCGACGGTCAGTGTCACCGACCACTCTCCCTCGGCGGTGTAGGTCGGGCCTCCTGCCGGGTCGTAGGTGCGGGAGAGATCGGTCTCGCAGACGTCCGTGAAGTCGTCCGTGACGGTGACGGGGCCATGCAGGCAGGCACCGGACTGCGGGAAGGTGATCGACCCCGCAGGAGGCTCGGCGTCCACCACCGTCACGACGGCGGTGTCCGGATCGGACATCGACTCGCCGTCGGAAACGACGAGCGTTATCTCGTTCGCGCCGAGCGGGCAAGTCACCTCGGTCACGCAGGCCGCGGCGTCTTCGAAAGAACAGGTGTCGGAGGTCCACTCGCAGGTGAGCTGATCGCCATCGGGGTCCGAAGAGCCGCTGCCGTCAGCGGTCGTTTTCCCCTCGCCGCCCTCGCACTCGAGCTCCCGGTCCTCCCCGGCCTTGGCGACAGGCGGAGCGTTGTCGGTGTCGCATTCCGAAGCGATGAAGATCCTGTCGTCCTGGGCAGCGAGCTGCCCCGCTCGATCCACGGCGCGGGCCACGACATGCACCAGGCCCGTTCCGGGTAGCGTGAAGCTCTTCGGCAGCTCGGCGATCGGAATGGCAGCGTAGCTGTTACCGCCGTCGATGCTGTAGTCGACCCGGGCGAGTCCGGCCTCGGCGTCCGCGGAAGCGTCGATCACGACGCGAACGCAGGAGAACGGCTCCGGCGTCGTGGGAACCAGGTCCAGACTGACCTCCGGCAGTGTCCCGGCGACCACGATCTCCCGTTCGTCGCTGACCTCGTTGCCGTCATTGTCGGTCGCGGTGACCGTCACGGTGTGACGCCCGGGCTCGAGCGAGCCCAGCGTCAGCTCGGCGCCGTTCCCTAGATCTCCGGCGAGGTCGGACGACCAGACCACGGCCTCCCCCTCGAGGAAGCCGTCATCCTCGTCGTGGGCGATCGCGCGCAGATAGATCGCTTCCCCCGCCGCGAACACCGCGGGATCCTCGGGTTCGGTGATCTGCACCGTCGGGAGCTTGCGGTCGACCGAGAAGGGTTCCGAAGAAGCCTCGCCGGTGTTGACGCCGTCGGTGGCGAGCACGCGCACCACGGCCGACTCACCTCCTGGCAGAGCGTCGAAGTCGACCGCGAGGGAGGTGGCCCCGTGCAGCGTCCCCAGGCTGGACCAGCTCGCGCCTCCGTCCGCGGAGTACTCGACTCGGCTCCAGTGATCGGAGCTATCCTCGTCGGCAATCTCCCAGAGGATCTCGCGGAGCCCCGACCACACATCGCCCGCCGCTGGGCTGACCACCGCCACCTGGGGCGCGGCGCCGCCGAGAGGCAGGGCGCCGATCTCGGCACCGGTGCCGTTCAGGACGACGAGCTTCTCGGCGCCGCTTTGCACGGGGACCAGCTCGAAGAATCGTGGATCCGTCTCGATCTCGAGGCCGTCCGCGTCTTCCGCAACGGGAGTCCGCGGGTCGAAGCGACGCGTGAACAGCACGGCCCCCGAGGGGTCGCGCACCTCGATCCGGTGCGTGCCACTTCCCGACCCGTCCGTCCCGGTCAACTCCCGCGTGAACAGCGGAGTGAAAACGACGCCGGCGTCCGTAATCCGGCCACCGACCGTCCAGAACATCCCCCGCCGCTTCGGAGCGCTGGAGGGCGGCTGCGCGTCGAGCGGTTCCATCATCTTCCTGTACGTGTGCGTGCTGATCCATCGCGGCGTGCAGTAACCCATCGTCTCGTAGTTGTTGCTGGGATCCACCGGAACGCCGCGATAGACGTCGAAGCCGACCTCGAGCAGCCGATTGGTGGAGAAGGGCCAGTCGGTCGAGGAGTCGACCGCCGTGCTGTAGCAGCCCGGAGGCCGGCCGCCGCTCGCCGCCGGCGACCCGGTGTTCGTGTGCTTGCGGCCGAGCATGTGGCCGGTTTCGTGGGCGACGACTTCGTCGTTCGTCTCGGTGCCGAGACGCACGGCGCTGATGCGGCCTGCAGCCCCGCGGCTCGGGATGCCGTCGGCCATGCCGCCGATGCCGCCGGGGATGTTCGGACGCACCATGCCAAAGTAGTACCGCTGCTCGCCGAGTACACCGAGGAAACGGTCCCACGTTCCGTAGAGGTCGCCGATTTCGCTGACGGTGTCATCCCACCAGCGAGACATCTCGTCCCTTTCGATGGTGCCGTTGCCGTTGCTGTCGTAGGTCGCAAGGTCGTGGCGCACGGTGTGGGTCGTGTCGCTGACCGTGACGGAGTGAGCCGGCGCGATGCCGCGCAGAAAGCCGATGAGAGATGCGAGCCGGCGCCGGGACGCGCAGTTCCACCCACCGGTCGGCCGCTTCGAATCGCAAACGGCGACCGATCGCAAGACGAGCTTGTCGGCCTTCCGGCCGAAGAGGGGGAACTCGTGTTTTTCGATCTTCCTGCCCGAGCTGTCCATGAGCGTGATGGCGGCGTTCCACTCCCCGGCCGGGGCGACGAGGGTGAACCTCTCCCCCCGGCAGCCGTTCTTGCGTTCCCGCTGCTTGAAGGGATCGCAGCCGGGGACGAGGGTGACACTGTGGGTGTTGACATAGTTCGCTTCCGGAATCTCGAGCTTGACCTTGTAGGTGGCCGTCGACTCGACATCTTCGAAGTAAACGCGCACCGCGATCAGGCGTTCGCCGATCAGCGGAACGGGCGGCTCACGGTCCTCCTGGAGGTCCACCTTGAGTTCCTCGATCGGCGAAAGGTACTGGATGGCTTGCGTGAACTCGACAGCGAACAGCCTGGGCTTGGCCTCCGTTTCGACCAGCATCAGCACCAGCCCCAGGCAGTCTGAGTTGGGATTCTGGCCGTCGATCCGCAGCTGCCGTCGGCCCTTCGTGGACCCCATCGCGGAGGAGACGTCGAAGTCGTGGATGTCCCAGAGCTGACCGTTGTACGCACGCGAAGTCCCGGCACTCGGCACCGAAAAGCCGTCGTAGAGGCCGTACTTGTCGGGAATCGTCGTCTGCCCCTCGCCGGAATCGAAGGTCATCCAGTTGTCAGGGAAGAACTGGCCGTCGGCGACGTGCATCTGCACGCGCACCGGGCCGCCGTTCCACACCACCGGTTCGAGCACGGCGTGCCAGCCGTTGTCCTCGCCGGGAAATCCGCGGGGGAAATTCGAGTCGTTTCCCTCGAAGAAAGCGAGGTTCTTGTTGTTCGTATCGTCGCCGTCGTCGAACACGACCACGAGCGAGGCTCCGTTGGCGCTGTGCCCCTCGCCTTCGGAGAGGCCGGTGATCCGGTACGCGCCGTTTCCGGTGACGAGAGCCGTCACGTCGGCGCGGTACGCGCGGCTGGACCCGCTGCCCCAGCAATTGGTCGTGGCGTCGCCGATCGGAACGCCGCGGACCGGGACGCCGTTGACCGAGACGACGGGATTGTCGTAGGCGCCGTTGCCCCCGTCGTCCGTGAGATCGATGCCGTGCCAGTACAGCAGGGCGAGCTTCACCTCGCCCGAGACGCCGGTGAGTTGGATCGTCCCGCTGCCGCCGCCGGCCCCCGAAACTCCGGCGGAGACCCAGTCGATGTCGGTCTCGGTGCGGACGTGGTGAACGGGACGCGCTCCCGCCGGGCCGGCGGCCAGGCCGGCGCCGACGAAGAGTGCCACCGCTCCGCGACAGAACCTTCCCCACAAACCAGCCGTGTGCATTCCTCGACCTCCCCTCGCTGCGGGTCATCCCCTTCCGGTCACGCGCCCGCAGCGGTTCACACGGCCGGATAACTTACCAGACAGGTATGGCTAACCAGCTTTTGCGAGATACTACGAAGACCGAGTTTGTAAGGCAAGGATTTTCGAGGCGGGATTGCTACGGGAAGCGATCCCGGCCGAAGGGCGCGTCCCCGACGGTGCGTTTTTCGATCGAAGTCCTTGAGAAAAGAGAAGGTTCCGGTCGCGGATGGACCACTGCCGGCGACCGAGCCCAAGCGGCGCTCTCGCATCGAGTCCCGAGGCGCGTCGCACCATCGTGGGGCACATCCCCCCTGCCGTGAGGCGCCTTCCCGACGGTGCGTTTTCCGGCCGAAACCGTTGGAAGATCGGACCCTCCGGCCGCAAATCGACCGATGTCGGAGACCGAGCCGAAGTGCCGACCCTTCATCGAGTCGCGCGGGGTTTTGGCGCTATCGAGGGGTTACCGCCCTCTGGCCGCGGAACGGGGCGATCGGGCGGGTGGGAACGCCCTGTCCGACTGTCTGCCGAAAGCGTCTTCGGTCGCACGCGGATGAACCCGCGCGCCGAGAACGGCGCCGCCGGCCGCCCGGTCCCGCCTCCCAGGGCCCGCGGCTACGGAGGTGCCCCGGGGCGCGACCGCGGGGTGCAGCCGCCGGGCGCGACTCGGGAAATGCCGCCAGGAGAAACGCGGCCGGAAGGCCGCGGCGACGAGGGTGAGGCGTCCAGGCGCGTCGACTCGCGATCGTCCGGCTACTCGATCCGGAGGCGGTCGCCGGGGTGGATCACGGTGTCCGGCGTGATGTCGTTCAGGGCGCAGAGGCGCTCGACCGAAACGCCGTAGCGGCGCGCGATCCGGAACAGGCTGTCGCCGCGCCGCACGATGTGGGTCGTGCCCTTGCCCTGCGGCGGGCTCGTGGCCGAGGCGACCCGCGGCGACTCCGGGATCCGCAACGTCTGACCGGGACGCAGGATCGACCGGCGGCCCAGCCCGTTCGCGCGCATCAGAGCCGTCAGCGAGACCCCGTAGCGGCGAGAGATCGCCCACAGGGTGTCTCCCCGGCGCACGCGATAGACCCGGCCTCGGACGGTGCTCGTCGAGCCGCTGCGGTGTTCGGTTCTCCGGGCGACCTGCGGCGCATCCGGCCGCACCCTGAGCGGCTGCCCGGCGTAGATCCGCGTCGAGCGCCCGAGACCGTTCCAAGCCTGGAGCTGCCGGACCGAGACACCGTGACGGCGTGCGATCGACGATAGCGTATCGCCTCGCCGGACCCGGTAGATCCCGTCCGCACCAGCCCGCGCCGGCTCGGGGGGCGCGCCCGGCCCGCGGGGAATCTCCAGGATCTTGCCGACGCGCAGGAGCGTCCGCCGCCCCATCCCGTTCGCCTGCTGGATCGCCCGCACGGTCGTCCCGTAGCGCCGCGCGATCGCCGACAGCGTGTCGCCACGGCGGACGCGGTGCAGCCGGCGCACGATCCGCTGGTCCGGGGGAACCTGTGCCAGCTTCTCGGCAAAGCCCTCCGCAAGCCCTGCCGGCACCCGCACCGGATAGTCCCTGGCTCCCGGCGGGGTCTGGCCGCGCCGGAGCGCGGGGTTCAGCCGGCGCAGGGTGGCGGTGTCGGTCCCGATGACCCGCGCGATGACGTCGAGATCGGTCGGCGTCGGAACCGTCACCGTCTCCGTCCGGAGCGGCGGTTCGTACTGCACGTCACCGAAGCCGAACTTCTCCGGGTTCTTCGCGATCAGCGTGGCGGCGAGGATCGCCGGGACGTAGTTCCGCGTTTCGCGGCGGAAGAAGTGCCGGCGGACGAGCGTCCAGAAGTCCTTCGTCCCGGCGCGCTCGACCGCACGGCGCACGCGCCCTTCCCCGCCGTTGTAGGCGGCCAGCGCCAGGTACCAGTCTCCGAACTCGTCGTAGAGATCGCGGAGGTAGGCCGCGGCCGCGCGGCAGGAGCGCTCCGGATCGGCTCGCTCGTCGACCCACCAGTCGACCCGCAGGCCGTAGCGGCGCGCGGTGCTCGAGATGAACTGGAAGATGCCCCGCGCGTGGGCGCGCGAGTAGGCCCCCGTCTTGAACCCGCTCTCCACGATCGCCATGTAGACGAGATCCCGCGGCAGCCCCTCCTCGGCGAAGATCTCCCGGAACCGGTCGATGTAGCGTCCCGACCGGGCGAGGCTCTCGGCGATGAACCGCCGGTGCGGACCGGTGTAGACCTCCAGCCAGGCGAGAACGCGGTCGTTGACGACGACCGGGTAGTCGGGCTGGATGGTCCGGGCGGCGTCGTCCACCTCGCGGGCCTGCTCGGGATCCACCGCCGGCTCCGGTCCTTCGAGGATCTCCTCCGCGATCCCGGCCGCCGGGTCGGGCTCCTCCTCCGCCTCCTCGAGCTCCCGGGCCTGCTCGAGGACCCGCTCGCGCTCGTCCTCGATGGCGCGGATCTGGCGCGTGGCGACCGGATCGGTCTCGGCGAGCGGGAGCAGGAGCGCGATGGCGTCGTCCCAGGTCTGGTCGGCCTCGTCGAGCAGACCGAGCCGCGCCTGCTCGCGGGCGAGCATCACCAGGGACGCCGCCTCGGCGAGCCGGGCTTCCTTCTCCTCCGCGGAAACGGCCGGCGGCTCGAGCGCCACCGGCGCCCGGGTCGGTGCGGCTTCCGGGGTCCGGTCGCGCGGCGGTGGGGCGGGCAGGGTGGCGCACGCGGCGGCGAGGAGAGCGCCCGCCGCGAGGATCCCGAGGGGACCCGCGCCGCTGGACGCCCGCCGCCGTCGGGACGCCGACGCGTCGTTCCGGCGAGCGATCAAACCGACACTCCTCCGCCTGGGCGGCGGGCCAAGGCGCTCACGGGGCCGAATATACGAGTCCGGCTCCCGGAGCGTCAACGAACCCCCGCGAACGCGCGCGGGGATCGTTGACCCGGCCGCCGCTTCCTCATAATCTGGTCGCGCCGGACCGGGGTGACGCGACGCGGGACGCACGCGGCGCGGCTGACCCGGGCGCCGCCATATCGGAGGAGATCCCGCGATGACACCGCCTGCCGACCCGGGCAAGACCGCTCCCGACCCCATCGCACGCGAGAAGGTCCGCGCGCTCGACATGGCCGTGGGCCAGATCGAAAAGCAGTTCGGCAAGGGCGCGATCATGCGCCTCGGCTCGGATCGCAAGGTGGACGTTCCGGCGATCCCGACCGGCTCGCTGTCGCTCGACTGGGCGCTCGGCGTGGGCGGCGTGCCGCGGGGCCGGGTCATCGAGATCTTCGGCCCGGAGTCGTCGGGAAAGACGACCCTCGCGCTGACGGTCATCGCCCAGGCGCAAAAGCGGGGCGGGATGGCGGCGTTCATCGACGCCGAGCACGCGCTCGACCCCGACTACGCCAAGAAGCTCGGCGTGGACGTGGACAACCTCCTCGTCTCCCAGCCCGACTCCGGCGAGCAGGCGCTCGAGATCGCCGAGGTCCTGGTGCGCTCGGGTGCCCTCGACGTCCTCGTGGTCGACTCGGTGGCCGCGCTGGTGCCCCGCGCGGAGCTCGAGGGGGAGATGGGCGACAGCCACGTCGGCCTCCAGGCGCGGCTGATGTCGCAGGCCCTCCGGAAGCTGACCGGAATCGTCGCCAAGTCGCGCACCGCGCTGATCTTCATCAACCAGCTCCGGGAGAAGGTCGGGGTGATGTTCGGCAGCCCGGAGGTGACCACCGGCGGCCGGGCGCTGAAGTTCTACGCCAGCCAGCGGATCGACATCCGGCGCATCGGGGCGATCAAGGACGGCGACGTGGTCGTCGGCAACCGCACCAAGGTCAAGGTCGTCAAGAACAAGCTCGCGCCGCCGTTCCGGGTGGTCGAGTTCGACATCCTTTATGACGAAGGGATCAGCCGCGAGGGCGACCTGATCGACCTCGGCATCGCCCACAAGCTGGTCCAGAAGTCCGGGGCCTGGCTCAGTGCCGGCGACATCCGGCTCGGCCAGGGTCGCGAGAACGCCCGCCGGTTCCTCAAGGAAAACCCCGACGTGGCGCGCGAGATCGAATCGAAGCTCCGCGTCGCCCTCGGCCTGGCCCACACCCCGGCCGAGGCGGAGGAGGCGCCCGCTCCACCCGCGCCGGCGGCGAAGCAGCCGGCGGCCTCGCCGCGCCGCCGGCCCGGGGTCCGGGCCTGAGGCCCCTCGCCCGCCGCGCCCGCTCCGCCGCCGCCCACCGGCGAGCGGCCGCGCGCGTGCTGGCCGCCGCCGCGCTGGCCGTGGCCGCGCCCGCCACGTCGGCCTTTCCGGGCGACTCCGGGGCGGACGAGCCGCCCCTGTCGGTCGAGATCCCGGCGGTTCTCCTCGCCGGCGTCCCCCGCGCGGTCACCGTCCGCGCGGAAGGGGCCGGACAGGCGCTCAAGATCGAGGCGCGGATCGACGGGAGCGGCGCGCGCAGGTCGGCGGAACTTCCCGCCGGCGCCGGCGAGGTGGCCATCGACATCGCCGCGCCCCGCGGGGCGCGCTGGCTCGAGGTGACGGCGCGGTCCGCGGACGGTGCCGAGATCGCTCGGATCAGGAGACCGCTGCGCGTCATCTCGTCGTTCTGGGCGTTCGTGCCGCCGCTGCTGGCGATCGGCCTCGCCCTCGCCATCCGCCAGGTGCTCCCCTCGCTCCTGCTCGGCGTGCTGGCGGGCGCGTGGCTGCGAACGGGCTCGGCGGGACGCGCCCCGCTGCGCCTGCTCGATCACGACCTGATCCGCGCGCTCAATGACGTCGATCATCTCAAGATCATCCTCTTCACGCTGATGCTCGGCGGGATGGCGGGGCTGATCGCCCGATCGGGCGGTGCGGGCGGGCTCGTCGAGGCCGTTTCGGGCTGGGCGCGGACGCGCCGGACGGGACAGGTCTCGGGATGGATCGCCGGTCTGGTGGTCTTCTTCGACGACTACGCCAACACCCTGATCGTCGGGCCGACGGTGCGCCCGCTGACCGACCGGCTCCGGATCAGCCGGGAGAAGCTCGCGTTCATCGTGGACGCGACCGCGGCGCCGGTCGCTTCGATCGCGCTGATCTCGACCTGGATCGGCTACGAGGTCGGCCTGATCGCCGACGCTCTGCCGGGAACCCGCCTCGCCGGCACCGACGCCTACGGTCTGTTCATCGCCTCGCTTCCCTACCGCTTCTACGCCTGGCTCATGCTCGCCTTCGGCCTGCTGGTGGCGGTCACGGGACGCGACTTCGGCCCGATGGCGCGCGCCGAGCGGCGCGCCGCGGGCGGAGCCGTGCTGCGCCCCGGCTCGCAGCCGCTGACGCGGACCGACCTGCTCGACGGCGCTCCCGCGTCCACGCCGCGCGCCGCGCTGTGGCTGGCGGTGGCGCCGATCCTCGCGGTCGTGGCGGTCACCGGGCTCACGCTGTGGTTCAGCGGGCGTGCGTCGCTCGCCGCGGACGGCGACCCGAACGGGACGGCTCCCGTCTTCTCGGTGCTCCTCTCCGTGCGGCGTCTCGGGGCGGTGATCGGCGCCGCGTCGTCGTTCGACGCCCTTCTGTACGGGGCGGCGTGCGGCGTCCTCGTCGCCGTCGCGGCGTCGGTCGCGCTGCGGCGGCTGGCGCTCGGCCCGGCGATCGACGCCTTCACCGACGGCGTCCGGTCGATGATGCTCGCGGTGATGATCCTGACGCTCGCCTGGATGATCGGCGGGGTCTGCAAGGACCTCGACACCGCCGGGGCGGCGCTGGCCTGGATCGGGGACGGTTTCCCGGTGCGCCTGCTGCCGGCGATGACCTTCCTGCTCGCGGCAGCGATCTCGTTCGCCACGGGAACGTCGTGGTCGACGATGGCCGTGCTCGTGCCGATCGCCCTGCCGCTCGCCGACCGTCTCGCGGCGGCGTCCGCCTGGCCGGACGCCTCGGCGAGCCGCCTGCTCGTCGCGGTCACCGGGTCGGTGCTCACCGGATCGGTCTTCGGCGACCACTGCTCGCCGATCTCCGACACGACGGTGATGTCCTCGCTCGCCTCCGGCTGCGATCACATCGACCACGTGAGGACGCAGTTGCCCTACGCCGCCATCGTCGCCGCGGTCGCGATCCTCGTCGGCGACCTTGCCGTCGGCTTCGGCATTCCCCCATGGCTGGGCCTGCTGGCGGGGATCGCGGCGCTGTTCGGCCTGCTCCGCCTCGTCGGACGCCCCTCGGAGGAGGCATCCGTGCCATAGGAGCTGGATCCGTCACGCCGCAGGGCGCCGGACGCGCGTGCGCCGGGGCCGATCCGGCCCAGAGCCTCTCGAGGAAGGTGCGTCCTTCGCCCGGTGCGCGGCGAACGGCGCCTGCGCGGTCGCGGGCGCGATCGTGCGCGGGGCGGGTGACGATCGTGTCGCGGGTTCCGCGGCCGCAGGCACCGCAGACCTCCCCGCAGCGCCTCCTTCGGCCCGCGGCCTCGAGCGGCCCGGGGCTTTTCGCCGCACCCGCCGTGAACGCCCGCGCCGCGCCGCTCGACAGGACCGGAGCGACCCTCGCCGTCAGCAGCGGGCGAGACCGCAGCGACCGCTCCGGCGAATGGCTTTCGACCCGGCCGGATGGAGCACCGGAACCTTGACGGCCCCGCGGGCCCCGACTAACCTTCCTCGCTGTCCGGACCGTGCCCAGGTAGCTCAGTTGGTAGAGCACGTGACTGAAAATCACGGTGTCGGTGGTTCGATTCCGCCCCTGGGCACCAGGCGCTTTCTCTGCGACCTCACCTTCCGCCAGACGAGCTAGGCCGCGAGCGCGCGGCGTGCCGCCGTCGCGCGCGGCGTTCGTCGGAAGACGCCCTCTTCCCCGCCGGGGGCATCCCGATGCAGGCGTCCTCGAGGGTGCGATCGCGCATCCTCGACGGTGAGGGCTCGGAGGCCGCGGGCCAGGGCCGGCCTTCCCGCCCGGCGAGCCCACGGCGCACCGTCGATCCCGCGTGCGGTCGCAGGTCGGTGCACACCCTCGAGGCGGCTCGTCCCGGCCCAGGCCGGGTGCATCCCTGACGGTCCGGTCCCCCAGGCAGGCCGCAGGGCGCTCCGGAACCCGAAGGTGCATCCCCGATGGTGCGCTTTCCCATCGAAGTCGTTGGAAGTTCGGACGTTGCGGTCTCGAACGGCTCGCCTTCCGCGAAATGGGGCCGAAGCGCCCTTCTGCCATCGAGTTGCGCGGCGCTTCGCACCATCGAGGGTGCACCTGTCGCATCTTGCGACCTGGCCGGGATCGCCCGCCGCCAGCTCGCCGTGAACTGTCGAGCTCTTAAGCGCTTGCGAGGGGTCGGGCGCTGTTGAACTTCCACCTCCGAACTCGGGCATGGCAGCCCGGCAAGGACCGGCCGCGGCGCCGGGCGGCGCCGGGCGCAAATCGCGGCGCCGGCGGTGGCTCTCATCGGTTTCCCCTGCCTCGCCCCGTTCTCGGAGGTGCCTGTGCCTGCGGAGGCCGGGGGCGGACCCCCGGGGCGGGGCCCCCCGCCCGCTGACGGAGGTGCACCCCGCGCGAGGTGCATCCCGGATGCTGCGCTTTCCCCTCCAACTCGCTGACTGATCGAGGGTTACTGTCTCGGACCGGTCGGTGCACGCCGGCGCGGGCAGAACTGTCGGCCCGCCACCGAGTTCGCCGGTGCAGCGCACCATCGAGGGTGCACCTCCCTCCGAATGCGCGAC
>RFHH01000161.1 GCA_003696075.1 Acidobacteriota bacterium | reverse complement strand
GCCGGTCTCGACGAGGGAGGCGACGGATGACCTACGTGATCGCGGAGCCCTGCATCGGCACCAAGGACACGGCGTGCGTGGCGGTCTGCCCGGTCGAGTGCATCCATCCGACGAAGGATGAGCCGGAGTTCGAGTCGGCGGAGATGCTCTACATCGATCCCGAAACCTGCATCGACTGCGGTGCGTGCGAGCCGGAGTGCCCGGTCGAGGCGATCTTCGAGGAGGAGTACCTTCCCGACAAGTGGAAGAAGTACGTCCAGATCAACGCGGACTGGTACAAGAACCGGTAGCCGAACCGGGCGGCGCCGCTCTCCGTCTCCCGCGCGGGGCGGATCCGGCCAGGGTTCCGGCTCTCGCCGGGGGCGGCCGTGAACGCGAGCGAACCCTACCTGGCGGCTTGGGCGCAGCGTGACGCCCAGACGCGGGGGCGGCGTTATCCGCAACAGGAACACCCTTATCGTCCCCCGTACGCGCGCGACCGCGACCGCATCATCCATTCGCGGGCGTTTCGCCGGCTCGAGTACAAGACGCAGGTTTTCGTCAATCACGAGGGCGACCACTACCGGACGAGGTTGACCCACTCGATCGAGGTCAGCCAGATCGCCAGGACCGTGTGCCGAGCGCTGAGGCTGAACTCCGATCTGGCGGAGTCGCTGGCCCTCGGACACGACCTCGGTCACACCCCGTTCGGTCACCTCGGCGAGGAGATCCTCGACGAGCTGATGCGGGACGAAGGCGGTTTCGACCACAACCGCCAGACGCTCCGGGTCGTCGAATTCCTGGAGCGCCGGTACCCGGAGTTTCCCGGTCTCAATCTCACGTGGGAGGTCAGGGAGGGGATCGTCAAGCACTCGGGGCCGCCCGACCTCGCGCGGACACCGGAGGCCGCGGAATACCTCCCCGAGACACCGCCGCCGCTCGAAGCCCAGCTGATCGATCTGGTGGACGAGATCGCTTACAACCACCACGACATCGAAGACGGTCTCGAGTCGGGGTTGCTCGACCTCGACGCGCTCGTCGACGCCGTGCCTCTTTTCGGTGATCCGTTCCGCGCCGCGGCGAAAGACCATCCCGGGGAGGACGCGTGGGTCCGGGCGAAGGTCGCCCTGCGGCGCGTCATCGATACGCTCGTCACCGACCTGGTGACCACCACGCGCGAGAGGATCCGGGCGGCTGGGGTCCGGTCGGTGGACGACGTTCGGTCCCAACCGGAATGGCTCGTGGGCCTGTCGGACCCGGTGGCCTCGGCGAACCGGACCCTGAAACGCTACCTCTGGCAGCGCCTCTACCGGCACCCCCGGATCGAAGCCACCCGGCGGCACTTCGGCTCGGTCGTCCGGGAGCTGTTCGCGGCCTACGTGGCCGATCCCGGTGAGATGCCGGAGCGCTTCGCCGCCCTGGCCGAGGAACAGGGGGTGGCTCGGGCCGCCTGCGACTACATCGCCGGCATGACCGACCGGTTCGCTCTCCAGGAGCACCGCCGCCTCTGCGGCGGCCCGGGCCCGGACGCGCTGCCGAGCGCGACCCACTGATTCTCGCTCTGGACGCCGTTCGGCCGGGCCCTATATTCGCCGGAGGGAGGTGCGAGGATTCCATGTCGTTCCGTCGCTGCGCGTCCCGGTTCCTGTTCGCCTGGATCGCCGCCGCCCTCCTGGCGGTCGCCCCTAGCGCCGAAGCCGGCCGCCGCTGGCAGGGCAGGCCGGAGGAGCGGCCGTCGGCCGCTCCGGGAAACCTGGGCATCGCCGACCTTCACGCCTACCAGATCAGCACCGGCGGGGCGAGCCACCGCGTCCTCCTGCGGGCCCTGGTGGAGAACCAGAGCCCCGTCGATCGGGAGAGGCCCTGGCGCCTCGTGGTACGAGGGAGCGGGGGCGACCCGCTGTCGACCTGCGCGGGCGACGGTCTGCCGAGAGGCAGGGTCGCGGTGTGCGAGATGTGGCTCGACGGGAACCCGTTCGACGAAGGCGACCGGATCGAGGCCCGCCTCGACCGCCAGTGGGAGGATCTGGCCGAGTGGGACGGCGATCCTTCCAACGATCGGGCCGAGACCGAATACCGCACCTTCCCCCCCGGCGGCGCTCCGCTTCGAATCGCCTCGTGGAACGTCAGGCCGCGGATCCTCCACGGGATGGGGGAGGTCCAGTTCGACTTCACGGTGGAAGGGGCTCACCTCGTCTGGCTGCTGGTGGAAGGCAAGCCGCCGCGGCTGCTCGCCGGCCATCCGGCGGATGGATTGGTCTCGGGACGGGGAACGGAACGGATCACCTCCTCCGGGCCGGTGACGCTGGTGGCGCGCAACAGCCTCGGGGCGTTCGTCTACGAGGCGATCCCGGTGCTGAACAGCTACCGTCCGCGACGCCCGCGTTGGGATGACGCGGGAGCGGCTCCCTCGAGCGACGTGGTGCTGGCCAAGGTTCTCGAAGCCGGCGTGTACGAAATCCCGGCCGACGAGATCGTCCTCGGCAGGCTTTCCTCCTATCTGGCGGCACGAGACTGGGCAGCGGCGCTCGAGCACCTGAGGGAACTCGACCGGCAGCGCTCGCAACCCGTTCCCGCCAGCGCACTCAACCCCGAAGGACTCGAGCGCTGAGCGCCGCCTCCGGTCTCACGCACCGTCCGCTGCGAGCTCGACGATGACGGGAGCGTGATCGGAGGGAGTCAAGCCGCGCTGCTTTTTCCGGAACTCGCGGTCGATCGTCGCTTCCCTCGCCCACGCCGCCACCGGGCGGGTACCGAGCACGAGGTCGATCCGCAGCCCCTGGCCGCGGTGGAACGCGCCGCCGCGGTAATCCCACCACGAAAATGCGCGCTTCCCGGGGTGGAGCGTCCGGAACAGATCGACCAATCCCCACTCGCGCAGGCGCGCCACGCGCGCGCGCTCCTCGTCGGTGTGGAAGATCGTCCCCGCGAGCATCTCCTCGTTCCAGGAGTCGAGGGGTTCCGGGACGACGTTGAAATCGCCGCAGACCACGAGCGGTCGGTCCGGATCGTAGGCGCGGGCCAGCCAGTCGGAGAGGGAATCGAACCACGCGAGCTTCCGCTCGAAGTCTTCGTGGCCGACCGCTTTTCCGTTCGGCACGTACACGGTCACGAAGTGCAGGCTACCGCTGCGGGCGGCCAAGAGCCTCGCGCCGGCGTCCTCTTGGCCCGGAAGTCCGCGCGCCGTCTCCTCGATGGGGAACTTCGCGAGGATGGCCACGCCGTTCCACGCCTTCTGCCCGTGGACGAGCGCCTGGTAGCCGAGTTCCCGGAACGGCTCGTGTGGAAACTGATCGTCGGTCAGCTTGAGCTCCTGCAACCCGACGAGATCCGGCTCGCGCCGGCGCAGCCATTCCAGGACGAACTCCAGGCGGGCCCGAAGGCCGTTCACGTTCCAGGTGGCGATCCGCATCCGTCCGCCCGTCCCATCGCAGCGGTTCCCCGCGCGCGTCCCATCCTACGCCGAACTCAGGGATGCAGGAATCGACCGGGACGGGACTCGCCGGGCGGCCCGCACGGTCCGCGAGCCGTTCCCGCCGGCGGCGGCCGGCCGGCAACGGCCGACGGGGAAGAAGGGCGCGTCCCGACCTCGCCTTGCTTTTCGGGGCTCGGAGCGCGCACGGGGAGCGCACCGGCCGGCGCGGAAGAGGGGCCCGCCGGCGCGGCGCGGAAGTCTCGGCGGGCCACCGAACGGCAGGGTGCCACCGCGATGGAGCGGTTCCCCCGACAGGGCGCAACCTCTCACCCAAGTGACTGAAAGCTCGGAAGCTCCGGCCTCCCGGCGGCCGCGGCGGGGTTGTGGCGAGCCTCCCTTTTCCCCCGAGGAGTCGCGCGGGGACTCGCTCCGCCGGAGCGGCACCCCCGGAGATCTGGCGCAGCGGCGCGGGGGCCATGGAATTCCGGTTGTGCGCCGGCATCCGCTCCAGGAGGGCCATCGGGGCAGCGGCGCGGATCGCGCGCGGGATCGCCCTGCTCCGCAGCCTCGGGATCCGTTGAGGTCGGCGCCGGGACGTGGCCGGCCCCGGCGAGCTCCGCCACCGGTCCGTGCGGGACCGGACGATCTTCTGGCGGCCGGCGATCGCCTCTTTCGGATGGGAACCCCCTACCCGCCGAGGTTCAGCGCTGCACCCGGCGGTCCGAGCCGGGCGGAGAAGGCCCGTCGCTCGCGGCCGCTCCGAGCCGAGCCCGAGATCGAGGTCCGATGGCGTGGAAACGGCGCCCCGCCGTCCGGTCATGGGAGGGCGGTGGCGTCCCCGCGCGAAGGTGCGAACCGCGCGCCGATTCGCCGTCGGGGTGCGCGTCGGGTGGAGCTCGCCGCCGGAGGCGAGCATGCGCTTCGAACCTGCCGAATGTCGTGGAGAAGGCCGCCGGCGCGCGCCGCCGGCGCTGCGCCGCTCGTTCGATCGGCCCCCGGCGCGCTCGGGCCGAGTTGCCCCCGGCTTCAGGGCTTCTTGAACAGCGAATCGAACAGCGCCTTCGCGTCCTGCTTTCCCTTGCCGCCCAGACGCTTCCCCGTGGCGTCCAGGACGAGCCTGGCGTCGTAGTGGGGGCACGAGTTGGCCTTCCACTTGTCGCCGACCGGAGCGACCCCGTCCACGAGGCACTGGTGCCTCGCCTTCGGATCGAAGTGGCGGCAGTGACGGCACGAATGAAGGGCGGTGCCGCAGCGGTCGCAGGCGGACCGCGGCCCGATGAACGCCGCCTCGGCCAGCTGCTGGTGGCCGCAGTTCTGGCAGCGCACGACGGTGGCCGCGCTGCGCTCCATCGCGCGCTTGAGCCGGCGCACCTGTTCGCGATTGCCCAGATCGGGCGGCGGCGGGGGCCGGTCGCGGGGATCTCGGCTCACATCGACCTCCCGGGGAAATGCGCGCTGGGGCCGCGCCGGAAAGGGAGGACCGGATCCGTCCGCGCCCCCCCGGGCGGACGATTCGGCGCGGCCGGATTGCTCGCTCCACCTCCCTGCGGGAAGGATACGGTGAAAGACCGCGGCGGGGAAGCGGTCCGGGCAACCCACTTTCCCGGCAGGCCTCTGGCCGTCCGGAGGCCCGCCCTCCGAAAGGAAGCCGTTCGGGGTTCGTTCCGCCGCGCCCGCCCCGGCAGCGGCGCCGGCCGGGGCGGCCTCCGGCGGAACCCTCTCCACACCGATCCACGCCCGCGGAGGAGCGGTCTCCACACCGACTCGTTGCCGTGCCGGGGCTTGCGACCGAACCGGCCGCGCGGCGCGGCGATCGCGCCTCGGCCAAGCCTCTCGGGGTGCGCCGTCAACGGCGCGGATCGGCGCGAAGCTCCGCCGGAAAGCGGACCAGCCCGGGAAGCCGCCACCGGGGCCGGCCGGCAACGGCAACTCGCCGACACTCGAGGAGTCGGGCGGGGTCGTGCAACCTCGAGGCCCGGCCCCTTCGATCGGGTTTCGATGCCGGAGCACGCCGTCAAGGAGGCACCCCTTCAGTCGGACCGAGGTGCATCCCGGATGGTGCGCTGGATCGGCCAACTCGATGGGAGACAAGCACCTCGGCTCGATTTCGCGCGAAGCGAGCGGCTGCGCACCGAAACCTCCGAGAGGCCGTCGAGTCGAACTCGAAAACGCACCATCGAGGAAGCACCTCGCGCCGGTTCCGCGGAATCGGCGGCAACCCTCGATCCGGCTCCGCTCGCGGCGTTACGGACCCGAGACCTCCTCCGGCACGCCCCGCGCAGCGCTTTCGCCATCGGCGCGCCGCGCACCGTCGCTCGGAGCCCGACCTCCGGCCGGCAGGGCGGCCAGCCGGACGGATCCGGGGTTCCCGCTCGGTCGCATACCGCCAGGGGCGCGCCCAGGCCGAACCCGAGCCGATCCGGTCTGGCGGCCACCCCCGGCGGATTCCGGGGTGCCGGAGTGGCCCGGTCCGACAGCGAAACGAGACCGAGCTGCCCCGCGGAGCGGACCGCCCTCCGACCGAGCCCCGAGGCGGAAGTCCGGCGGTCGATCGGCGTCGCGCAGCCGGCGAGGGAGGCCAATCGGCGCCAGGTATCGGGAACTCTCCCGAGTGACACCACCGGGGATGCGCCGCCCAAACAGCTCCTCCTGCCGGCACGCCTGCGCCCGCGAGGGCGGCCGCGGCCGTTCCCGCGCTCCCCTACGGCTCGTCCATCGTCGCCGCACGGGAACGCCCCGGTCCGGGCTCCTCGTGCCTCCTCTCCGCCGCGAAGACCGTGCGCGGCGGGGAGGCCAGTGCGAGCCGATAGCCCCGGCCCGGGCAGGTCTCGAGGAGCCGCGGGTCGACGCGGGCCTTCTCGAGGAGACTCCGCCGCAGGAGCCGGATCGTTTCCCGGACCGACGACGAGGACAGGGGCCGCCCCGCACGGCCTTCCAGCTCCCGGCGGAGCCTGGTGGCCGGGATCCATTCGCCCAACCCGTCCTCCCCCCGACCGCCCTCCGCGGCGAGGAGAAGGAGAGCGCGTCCCAGTCGCGGCGGGAGACGGAAGGACGGCCCACCGTCGATGGAGAAGAGCCGCTCCCCGCCGGGAAGAACCCGGACGAGCAGCGCGTCGGCGCGAGCGATCCCACGCGCTGGCCGGCGGCTCCTGCGCCGCCACCGCGACGGCAGCCGGGCCGGGCTCCCGTCGCCGTTCCAGGACTCCTCGAGTCGCTCCAAGGCGAAATCCAGGCGCTCGAGTTCGCGCACCCCGGCCTCGAAGTGTTCCCTCGCGCGGTCGAGCCGTCTCAGGCACTGGCGCACCGCCGCCCGGAGGCGCGAGAACTCCTGCGGGGGCGGGCGGGAGCTGGAATCGTCTCGTGGCGGCATTCGGGGAGCCGTCCCGCGGGTTCACGCTTGCACGCGGCGGCTTCGTCGCGGGACGAGCTTGGGAGGAAATACGCGAATCGGCCTCTGCGGGCAACGCTCGGGGATCCGCAGAGCGCGAAACGCGGGCGGCAACCTCGCCCGATCCCCTCCCGGCGCGGGTTTCGAAGCGATGGCGGGTGGCGGTCGCCGTCGCCGGCAGCCGCCGACGTCCCGGCGATCCGACCCAAGCCTCTCACCCGGTTGACGTTGCGTTCCTGTCTGGCCGCGGTGACCGGGCCGCCGGCGCTGTGACGAACGCTCGCAAGACGATGACGCGGCATGACGCGCCGAGGTCTCTCTTCGACACAGCACCTGCGACGGCGCCGGTTTGGCACCGCCGGCCGGCCGATGACGCCGGCGCCGGTCCACCGGCAGCCCGGGTGTGTGGGATCTTTGGAGCGCGGTCACGGGGCGGGGAGAAGAGCACCGCCGCGCGGCGCCGACCGGCGAGCCGGCCCCCAGCCCCGAAGGGAGGAGCCCGATGCCGAGTCGAAGTGTCCAGGCGCGCCGTGAGTCGTCGCCGTCGTCCCCGCAGCTCGTACCCCTCGAAGGGTCGTTCGACGAAGGAGCCACGCTCGATTCCGCCACCGAGCGCCTGCTCGAAAGCCTGGTTCTGACGGAAGAGCCGGACGAGTTCGCAAGGCGGGTTCGGCAGAAGCCCGGGGAGTGAGCGGCGGGCCGTGCGCTTGCCGCCGCCGATTTTCGGCCTGGAGACGGAGTACGCCGCCGCCGCGCCCGGCCGCGAAGCCGGGGTGGTGGCCTCGGCGCTCGTTCGGAAGGTCGCGGCGAGCGTTCCGGCGATCCCTGCGGACGAAGGGGGAATCTTCCTGGCCAACGGGGCCCGCGTGTACGTCGACGCCGGCGGTCACCCCGAGTACGCGACGCCCGAGACGGCCGACCCGTGGCAGCTCGTGCGGCACGCGCGCGCCGGGGATCGCCTGCTCGCCCGAGCGTGCGCCGAACTCAGCGGGAGCCCCCGCGGACTCCGCGGTGCGGAGCTCTACCGGGGCAACGCCGACAGAGCGGGTGGCACCGTCACCTGGGGCAGCCACGAGAACTACGCCTGGTGGCCTGTCGACATCGACCCCTTCCCGCTCCTCCGGGCGCACCTCGCCACCAGGGCGCTCTACTGCGGCGGCGGGGGGTTTCTCCTGCGCGCCGGAGGGCCGCGGTTCGTTCTCTCTCCCCGCCTGATCACCGCGCGGCCGTACCGCGGGAGCGACCTGAGCTACCGGGTGGGCCGCGGCGAACCGATCCCGCGCATCCACGTGACTCTCGGTGAGACGCTTTGCAGCGAACAGGCCCTGTGGCTCCGCTTCGCCACCACCGCGCTGGTTCTCCAGCTCGCCCAGGCGGGGATCCCACCGCACCGGCCGCTGCCCGATCCGGACGAGGTGGCCGCCCTCCGGTTCGAACTCGCGCTCGCTCCGATCCGGGACGTGGCTTCGGCGCGCCACCGGCAGGCGCTGGAGGTCCAGCGCACGCTGCTGGAAATGGCCGAGCGCCATTCCGGTGCCCCCTGGATGCCGTGGTGGGCTCCCGTCGCCTGCCGCCGCTGGCGGGCGGTTCTGGGCCGGATCCAGCGCGCCGACCCCGGACTGCGAGCCACGCTCGACTGGGCGCTCAAGCTGGACCTGTGGTGCCGGATCGCGGCGGATGCGCGCGGAGGCGGCGCGCTCCTTCCGGAGGTGAACTCCGCCCCGGCCGATCCGGGACGCGCCGCCGTCCTCGATCTCGTCTTCGGGCGGCTGCACCCTCCCGGGATCTTCGAAACGCTCGATGCCGGCGGATTCCTCCGGCACCGCATGGTCCGGAGGGAGGCGATCGATCGCGCCCTCTCCGAGCCGCCCCGCAGGACTCGGGCGTGGGCGCGGGGGCGCGCCGTCAGGGTGGTCCGTGCCGGGACCGGGCAGGGCGTCGCCGGATGGTCCTACGTGCTCGACCTCGCCTCCGGCGCGGAGCTCGAACTCGGCGAGCCCTGGGAGGCGGAGGGCGCCTGGACGGCGAGCGCCGCCAGCCAGCCGGGCGCGAAGAGCGAACCGCTCGACGACCTCCCGTTCTGACCGGCGCGGACGTGAAGCGTCAGCCGGCGCGCAGGAGCTGGCGCAGGACGTACCTCAGGATGCCCCCGTGCCGGAAGTATTCGACCTCGACCGGCGAGTCGAGCCGACTCCGAACCTGGAAGCGCTTTTCTCCTCCGTCGTCCCGCGCGATCACCGTGAACGTTTGCTGCGGCTCGAGCGCACCCTCCACGCCCTCGATGTCGTAGAGCTCCCTTCCGGAAAGGCCGAGGCTCTCCCAGGAGGCGCCGTCGCAGAACTCCAGCGGCAGCACGCCCATCCCCACCAGGTTGCTGCGATGGATCCGCTCGAAGCTGCGCGCAATCACGGCGCGCACCCCCAGCAGCGCGGTTCCCTTCGCCGCCCAGTCTCGCGAACTCCCGGTGCCGTATTCCTTGCCCGCCAGGACGATCAGCGGCCGGCCCTCTTCCCGGTAGCGCATCGCCGCATCGTAGATCGTCATCGTCTCGCCGTCGGGAAGGTGCACCGTGTAGCCGCCCTCGGTTCCCGGCGCGAGGCGGTTGCGAAGCCGGATGTTGCCGAACGTCCCGCGGATCATCACCTCGTGGTTGCCGCGGCGCGAGCCGAACGAGTTGAACTCGGAGGGCTCGACGCCCTGCTCGATGAGCCACTTTCCGGCCGGGCTGTCCGGCGGGATCGCCCCGGCGGGGGAGATGTGGTCGGTCGTCACGGAGTCGCCGAGAAGGGCCAGCACCCGCGCTCCGCGGATCGGCGCGACCGGTCCCGCCTCGGGACCGAGGTCCTCGAAGAACGGAGGCTCCTTGATGTAGGTGCTCTTGGGGTCCCACTCGAAGAGATCGCCCTCCGTGACCGGGATGCGGTTCCAGTTCTCGTTCCCCCCGAAAACGTTCTCGTACTGCCGGCGGAACGATTCGGGGTCGAGCGACTCCTCGACGACCCGGGCGATCTCCTCGGGGCCGGGCCAGATCTCGCGGAGATAGACCGGTTGCCCGTCCTTGCCGGTTCCCAGCGGCTCTCGCGCGAGGTCCACGTCCATCCGCCCCGCCAGCGCATAGGCCACCACCAGCGGAGGCGACGCGAGATAGTTCGCGCGGCAGTGCGGATTGATCCGGCCCTCGAAGTTCCGGTTGCCCGACAGCACCGAGACCGCGACGAGGCCGTTTTTCTCGATCGCTTCCGCCACGGCCGGCGGGAGGGGCCCGCTGTTTCCGATGCAGGTGGTGCATCCGTAGCCGACGACGTGGAAGCCGAGCTGCTCGAGGTCCCGCAGGAGACCCGCCTTTTCGAGGTAGGCGGTGACCACGCGCGATCCCGGGGCAAGACTGGTCTTCACGTGCGCGGGGACGGCAAGACCCCGTTCCACCGCTTTCCGCGCCAGAAGGCCTGCGCCGACCATCACCGAGGGGTTCGAGGTGTTGGTGCAGCTCGTGATCGCCGCGATGACGACCGATCCGTGGCCGATTCCCGACCGCCGCCCGTCCACCTCGACCTCGATCGGAGCGCCGCGCCGGGGATCGTCCCCCGGCACACCGAAGCCCTCGCTCAGCTCCCGCTCGAACCGCTCCCGTGCTTCCGCGAGAGGCACACGGTCCTGCGGGCGGCGCGGTCCCGCGAGGCTCGGCTCCACACGGCTCATGTCCACCGTGATCAGGTCGGTGAACTCGGGATCGGGATCGCTGCCCGTCCGGTAGAGCCCCTGTTCCCGGGTGTAACGCTCGACCAGATCGATCAGCTCTTTCGGGCGCCCCGTCAGCTCGAGGTATCTCAGGGTCTCGCGGTCGACCGGGAAGAACCCCATCGTCGCGCCGTATTCGGGCGCCATGTTGGCGATCGTGGCGCGGTCGGCGAGGGGAAGTTTCGCGAGACCCGGGCCGCAGAACTCGACGAACTTGCCGACGACGCCGTGCCGGCGGAGGCGCTCGGTGACGGTGAGCACCAGATCGGTGGCGGTCGCACCGGGTGGGAGTTCCCCTTCGAGCCGCACGCCGACCACGTCTGGCGTGAGGATCGAAACCGGCTGGCCCAGCATCGTCGCCTCGGCCTCGATGCCGCCGACCCCCCACCCGAGAACACCGAGGCCGTTGATCATCGTCGTGTGGCTGTCGGTGCCGACGAGGGAATCGGGGAAGGCCACGGTGATGCCGCCGTCGGATCGTGTCTGTACCACCCGCGCCAGGAACTCGAGGTTGACCTGGTGCACGATCCCCGTGGCCGGGGGGACGGCGCGGAAGTTGTCGAAGGCGGCCGCACCCCACCGGAGGAACTCGTAGCGCTCGCGGTTGCGCCGGAATTCGATCTCGGCATTCTCGCGCAACGCGTCCGGCCGGCCGAAGACGTCGACCTGCACGGAGTGGTCGATGACGAGATCGACCGGGATCTGCGGGTTGACCCGCCGCGGGTCGCCGCCGAGGCGCGCCATCGCGCTTCGCATCGCCGCCAGATCCACCACACCCGGAACGCCCGTGAAGTCCTGCATGAGCACGCGCGCGGGAAGGAACGGAAGCTCCGGCCGTTCTTGGTCGCGCGGCCGCCACCCGGCCAGGCGCGTCACGTCCTCCTCGGTCACCAGATGCCCGTCGACGTTGCGCAACAACGACTCCAGCAGCACCTTGATCGAGAAGGGAAGGCGCGAGACCTCCCCGAAGCCCTGCTTTTCCAGCCGGTCGAGACGGAAGATCTCCACCGGGCCCGACGCTGTCTCGAGGCGATCACGGGCGTGGAACGGATCGGCGGGCATCGCTTCCTCCTTGCAATTCGTTCGACTCGGGTTCTTCGCCGAGGACCGGATGGCGGGCGGGGCCGCCCATGATACAGGCGCGGCCGGAAGCGCACGAGCCCGCGCGGATCAGGCGGGAGCCGGAGGCGGGCCGTCGAGTGCCTCCCGGACCGCACGAGGCAGGTCGGGATCGCGGAACGGTTTCCGGTAGATCCCCACGGCTCCGATCTGGAGCGCGTGCTCCTCGTGCTCCTGTAGCGGGTACGGGCTGACCATGACCGTCCGCTGTCCCGGCCAGTGCCGCAGGATCCGCTTCAGCACGTCGGGGCCGTTCCAGCCGGGGAGGACCATGTCGAGGAGGACGAGGTCGACCCGCGGCCGGTGGCGGAGCCGCTGGAGCGCTTCGCGCGGGGTGCTCGCCAACTCGACGTGGTACCCGTACGATTCGAGAAGGCGCATCGCCTCCTCCCGCGAAACCTCGTCGTCGTCCACGATCAGGACGGTCTCCCTGCCCCGCCACCGCGCCCGCGGATCGACCGGGACCGGCTCCGGAGCGGCTTCGACCTCCTCCTGGCTGACGAGCGGGAAGGCGAGGCGAACGGTCGTCCCCGCGCCGCGCTCCGACTCCAGCTCGAGGAAGCCGCCGTGGGCACGGACCGTTCCGTAGGCGAGGGTCAGGCCGAGTCCCGAAGCCCGCGAGCCCTTCGTGCTGAAGAACGGCTCCAGGGCGCGCGCGCGTTCCTCCGGGGTCATACCGGGGCCGCTGTCGGTGATCTCCACCACCGCGTACCGGCCGGGGCGCCGGCCGGGGGCGGCGGAGGCCGCCTCCTCGCCGACCTCGAGCACTCCGGTCCGGATCCTGATCTCGCCGTCCGGCTTCGCATCCTGGGCGTTCTGGAGGACCTGCCAGATGGCCTGGCGCACCTCGGACGGATCACAGCTGATGACGAGGCGGCCCTCCGCTTCGACCTCGACGCGGAGGGACAGCTCCGGTCCGCTGGCGCGGAGGAAGTCGGCGGCGGCGGTGCGCACGAGCCGCAACAGGTCGCAGGGCCGGTGCGTCGAGCGGTCGACGGAGCTGGGGGCCAGGGCGCGCACCCGCCGGGTGAGCGCGGCTCCCCGGGAGGCCAGCCGCTCGATCGCGCTGAGGAGCTCCCGTTCCCCCCTCGCCTCGCCCGGCTTGCCCGCGCTCCGAGCGAGCCTCCGGATCTGCTGGAACAGGCCGTCGAAGTCGCGCACCAGGCGCTCGGCGATGTCG
>RFHH01000160.1 GCA_003696075.1 Acidobacteriota bacterium | reverse complement strand
GTCGTGACCGGCTCCCTGTACCGTGGCGCCGTCACCACCAGCGTCGCCTCCGCCAAGCCGTACACCGGAGCGAGCACCCCCGACTGGAGGCCGAAGGGGCGGAACCGTTCCTCAAAGCGGCGCACGGAGCCCGGACGAACCGGTTCGGCTCCGACGAAAAGGAGATCAAGGCTACTCAGGTCGATTCGTCTTTCTTCCAACTGCCGCCGGGGAATCCGATCCACACACAGATCCAGCGCGAAGTTGGGGCAAATTGAGACGCGACTCCTCGTCGCGCTCAACTCGTCCAACCAGGAAATCGGCCGCATCAGGAAGCGAATCGGGTTCATGATCACCATGTGGCGCGTACAGTGCCACAAGCTTGAAAGAAGTGTGGCCATGAGACCCATGTCGTGGTAAAGCGGAAGCCAGGTCGCGGCCGCTTCGTCGGGAACCCTCCGTCCCACCTCGACCAGCAGGCGCACGTTGTGCATCGCGTTCCGGTGGGAGATCTTGACGCCCTTCGGGCGCGAGGTGCTGCCCGAGGAGAACTGGACGAACGCCAAGTCTGCCGGGGAGACGTCCGCGGGAGAAAGATCGGGTGGCTCCTCGTCGAGATCGAGGCTGAGGGGAACGTGGTCGATCCGCCGCTCGGGTGGGATCTTCTCCTGCTCGTCGTCTCCGGACACCAGCTCCTTCTGGGCGAACACGCCGCGTGCTCCCGTGCGGTTCAGCAGGTCGCAAACGAACGGGAGCTGGGCGCCGGGGGCCTGGCCGAGCTGGCCGCCGCTGACCGATAGCGGAACCGCGCCCAGATAGAGCAGCGCGAGGAAGCTGGCCAGCACGTCCGGATCGTTCGTCGGGCAGACGATCACCCGGTCGCCGCGCCCGACGCCCTGCGCCTGGAGCCAAGCGGCGTGGCAGACCACCTTGCGGTGGAGCAACCGCCAGGGGAACACCGCCCTCCTTCCCCGGGCGTCGACCAGCTCGAGCCGGTGCTCCTCGGGCGCCAGCTTCATCCGGTCGACGAGCTCGACGAGTGTGCGGTACATCGCCCCGTTCACTCCAGCGCCGGGATCTCCTGCACGAGCCGGCCTTCGATCCGGGCGAAGATGTCGGCCAGCGAGCGGCCCGTGATCGTCAGGCCGTGGTTCTTCAGGCCGATCACCGCCCGCGACGGGTCGGGTGCGGCGAGCACGAGATCGAGCACCTCGTCGGCGAGCTGCTCGGTGCCGCACGGCCAGCTCTGCAGCGTCGCCGGAACCCCGTCCATCCAGGCGTGCACGTGCACGATCGCTCCGACCTCGGGGATCCGGCTGTAGATCTTGAAGTGCTCGATGGCGTCGACCGAAACGCGCGCCGTCGGGTCGGTGCCCGGCGGCACGGAGAGCAGGATCGTCCGCGTCGCGGGATCGTACCCCTTGACGAGGAAGATGTCCCGGCCCACCTGCCGCAGGTTCCCCTTGTCCACGCCGCGCCCCGACATCCAGAAGGTCTCCGCGTCGCGCCGGACCGAGAGGTTCCCGTAGGAGAGCTGCTTGAGGCCGAAGAGCTTCATCGCGAGCCGAAGGTCGCGCTCGTCGAGGACCGACTTGATGTCGAAGACGCTCGGCAGGAGGTTCATCGCCGCCAGGCGCCGGCCGTACTCGGCCAGCTCCCGCGACCGCTCGTCCCCCTCCCACAGCTCCCGCGGCAGATCCTCGTCCAGCCGGTTGCCGATGACGAAGCGTGCCCCGGCGAGCGGCGTGACGTAGTCGGCGATGGCGCGCGCGAGGCCCTCGCCGTCGGGGACCCGGCGGAAGCCGAGTTCGGGCGTCATGAAGTAGGCCGAACCGCCGAGCGAACCGCTGCGGACGCGGTGGACGACGACGTTCGACATCGTCTTCACCAGCACGCGGTAGGTATCGCGCCGGAACTCCTCCGTCCCGGCCCACGACCCCTCCGCGGTCTCGACCAGCGTCGCGACGAAGACCGCCGGCTCGGGGCGGATGTAGTTCGCCAGGGGCCGCTCCGGCGACGTCAGGTTGAACACCGCTTCCACGCCCGGCTCGGGACGCTCGAGCCGACGGTGGCCCGCGGCCGCCAGCAATCCGGCGATCTCCTCGGCGAGCGGAGCCAGGCTGGCGCCGCCGGTATCCGCGACGACGGCGAACTTCACGGCACCGCCTCCCGCCTTCCCCCCGCGTGGCGCTCCACCAGGCCGACGAGATCGCCGAAGCGCGCGCCGACGAGGTCGGGAACCTTTTCCGGCGGCACCTCGATCCCGAACTCGTCCTCCACGTCGAGCAGGAGGTTGAGCATCGCGTGCGAGTCGTAGCCGAGATCGAAATTGAGCCGGTCGTCGTCGCCCACCTCGCGCAGTTCGATCCGCGAGTTGGCGGCGACGAGCCGCTCCAGCCGCTCGCGTACCGTGCCGTTCGACACCGTTCCTCCCGCCCGCGAGCCCACCGGCCGGCGCCGAGACCCCCGTTCCCGGCGCAAGCTTACACGATGTTGCACCTTAGATACGGTGCCGCCGACGGGGGTGTCAAGCGACGGGCCGGATGACGCGGAGCGCGGCGGGAAGCAGCTGGACCTCGATCCGGCGTGCGGGCGGCAGGACCTCGCCATCCGCGTGACCCGGGATCGGCGGCTCCGCCTGCAGGTCGAGCCGGCGGCAGCGGGACAGCGTGATCCGGGGGTCGCTGCCGTGCCGGCCGAGTGCGACGCGGGGCAGCATCAGGAGAATCGAGCGGCGAGGAGCGGCGGCGGCCCAGCAAGCGTCCAGGAAGCCGTCGGCCGGATCGGCGTCCGGGGTCATCCGGAACCCGCCGCCGGTGGTCGGGCCGTTTCCGAGGGAGAGAAGCGTGACCTCCCGGTCGACCGGCTCCCCGTCCACCGTCCCCCGCAGCCGCCACGGCCCCGGAGCGGCGGCGACGGCACCGGCGACCCCCGCGACGTAGGCGGCCGGCCCGGGCAGGCGCAACCGGCGCGCCCGGCGTGCGACGTCGGCGTCGAACCCGAGCCCGAGGGCGTTGACGAACAGGCACTCCCGCCCGTCGAGGCGCGCGCGGCCCACGTCGAGCGGAGCGGCCCGGCCGCCGTCGAGCGCCGCCAGCGCGCGGCGCCATCCGCGCGGGTATCCGAGCGATCCGGCCAGGTCGTTCCCGCGGCCCAGCGGCAGGATCCCCAGCGGGACGCCGCTCTCGCCCGAATCGAG
>RFHH01000159.1 GCA_003696075.1 Acidobacteriota bacterium | reverse complement strand
TCGAACTCGACGGCGATCCGGCTGGCCGGACCCCGGTCCGCTTCGACCTGGAACCGCACGTCCGGTACATCCTGACCGCGGTTCCATCCTCGGGCGGGCGACGCTGATCCGCCGGCGGTCGGGGACGGCCGGCCGCGGTTGGGGCGGAGCGCGCCGCCGTCGACCGCGGGGTGCACCCCCCGGCGGCGCGCGACGCTATCCGGGTCGGGGGCGGGAGCAGGAGGCCCGCCTGTTGCCCCCGGAGGAGCGCGCCGCTCGGAGACCTCCATCGGTGGGCGAACGGGATGCCCCGCCCGGGGCCCCACGGTGAACGATCCGCGGGATGGCGCCGCCGGCTGCGCCGGGCGCCCGGTCGCGGCGGACCGGGCCGGCAGCCGGTGCCGGTGGCCGGTCGCTCATTCCGCCGTGGGCCGCAGGTCGATCCGGTGCTCGGGGGGGCCCGGGAGGAGGGGCGCGGGCGTCCCTCGCAGCCACGCCGGATGGTCGGTGTCGAAGAAGGGGCTGTCCGGATGCTCGCTCTGCCCGCACGGCATCTGGAACAGGGCCTCTTCCTCCTTTCCGGGCGCCACCGCGAGGCGATCGCTCGCGCCGGCGGTCGGGGACTGAACGCGGATGCAGAAGCGCCAGCCCGGTAGGGGGTCGGGGCCGATCGACGCCCAGCGGGACAGCAGCGGAATTCGCGCCGCGATCGGGTGCACGGCGCGGAAGCGGTTCACCTCACCCCAAGTCCGGTGCGCGAGCGGTTCGCCGGGGTGGTCCCGGTCGAGCTCGGCGATCGCGCGGTCGACGGCCGCCAGGAGGAAGGCGTCCCAGTCGTCGTATTCCGGATCGAGGAGGTGGAGGGGGCGGCGGGCGACGAGCGCCCGCGCCGCAGGTTCGGTGACGAGGATCCGAGCCGCGGGAAACCGCTCCGCCACCACCTCGTTGAAGGCGGCCCGCACCGCGGACCATGCGGCGTCGAAGGCGCCGCGCAGAAGGCGGAAACCGGGGGAATCGATCGCTGCGCGGCCGTCCCATGCGCGGACGATCTCGAAGAACTCGCGCCGGCGCGGGTGCCGGGGGTCGGACAAGGACGGCTCGTCCAGGGCGCGGAGGAAGAAGGGGCGCCAATCCAGGAGCAGGTCGGCCCGATCGTCGAGCTGGATGGCGAGCATCGCGCGCTCGTCCGGATCGGCGAGTCGTTCGAGCCGGTCGCGGATCTGCCACGCCCGCACCGGATGGGCCCCGTCCGGTCCGAGCCGTCCGTCCCACGGCTCTCCCCGCGCCATCCGGTTGTTGGCCGACCAGATCAGGCCGGAGGCCGGATCGACGAGGCGCGGGCGCTCCCCCGGCGGAAGCCACCCGTCCCAGCCGATCTCCGCCTGCGACGAGTGGACCGGATAGGGCCCGGTCGCGCCGATCCGGCGCGGGAAGCGGCCTGTGATCGTCCACCCGATGTGGCCCGCGGCGTCGGCGACCAGGAGGTTCAAGTGCGGCAGCCCGGCCCGGGATCCGATGTCGAGCGCCTCCTCGACCGACGAGGCGGTCTCGAGGCGTCCCAGCATCGTGTCGTAGGCGTCCGGCATCTCGCCGTCCCACAGCACGGCGACCAGCGCCCCGAGCGCCCTCGACCGCACGGCTGCGCCCCACGGGGTCGACCGGTAGGTCTGGCGCACGCGCTCGCCGTGCGCGACCGCGATCGTCTCCTCGAACGAATCGAACGGATGCGGGCCGTCCGGTCCGAGCCACCGTTCGGGCCGCTCCGCCCCTCGGTCCGCCGGGTCCTTCTCCGGTACGGGATCGAGGATGACCACGTCCGCATAGTCGCCCTCGGCGGCAGTGAAGCCCCAGGCGATGCGCCCGTTGCTGCCCGAGACGAGAAAAGGGGTGCCCGGCAGAGTGACGCCGGCGAGCCGCCACTCGGTACCGTCGTCGGACTTCCAGCGCAGGACGGCGCGGTACCAGGTGTTCGGGATCGCGATCCCCAGATGCATGTCGTTGGCGAGCAGGGCCCGGCCGTCCTGCGTCAGCCGGCCGGAGACCAGCCATCCGTTCGAGCCGGCGGGCGCGAGGGGCTCGGCCGTGGCCGGTGCCCCGCCGGCGCGCGGGTCGGGAGGTCGGACCTCGCGAGGCGAACGGTCGGGGAGCGGGTCCCGGGATCTTTCCCGCCCCGTGCCGGCCCGCAGAGCACGAAGGAGGGAGCGCAGATCGAAGGTCGACGCGTCGGGGACCGCCGGCGGGGCGGGCGCCTCGCCGAGCACCGGCGCCGACCAGCGCCCGTCCGTCTGGAGGAGGAAGTCCGCGACCGCCGGGGGGAAGACGCGCCTTGCCACTTCACGCTCGACGTCGCGCCGCCCCCACTCGTCCTCGAGCTCGAGGAACATCGCCGCGAGGGCGAGGAAGCAGTCCTGGGGCCGCCACGGCTCCGGCGCCACCCGGAGGGCGAGGTATTCCCACGGCCGCACGCGCAGGGTGGCGAGGCCCGCGTTCACGCCATCGGCGTAGGCTTCGATAAGGCGCCGGTCCGAGGGAGGAAGCGCAGCCAGGGCCCGTTCGGCAACCCTTCGCAGCCGGTGCGCCCGCGCGACCCGATCGTGCGGCAGTCCGGCGCTGCCGATCAGCGCCGCGAGTTCTCCGGCGGCGGCGCGGCGCAGGAGATCCATCTGAAAGAATCGGTCCTGCCCGTGCGCGAACCCGAGCGCGCGTGCAGCATCGCGGCGGTTTTCCGCCGTGACGATCGCGATGCCGAGCCGGTCGCGCTCGAGCCGCGCGGGACCCTCGAGGCCGGGGAGAGGGAACGATCCGTCCAGCGGCGGCAGGCTCCCGCGGACCGCCAGCCGCAGCGCACCGGCGGCCAGGAGCGCGGCGCCGGCGAGCACCGCCAGTGCGGTCGCCGACCGGACGGCGGCGCGCCGCATCACCGGGCCGTCCGGCCGCGAGCGCAGCGCGACACGTTCACGATGCACCGGCTCCGAGGAGCTGCACGACGACCGGGCGCTGCCGCGGGCGGTTGTCGAAGTCCACGAGGACGATCTGCTGCCAGGTGCCGAGTGCCAGTCGCCCGCCGGTCACCGGCACCGGCAGGCTCGGTCCGAGAAGCGCGGCGCGCACGTGGGCGAAGCCGTTGCCGTCGCCCCAGCGGGCGTCGTGGTCGTAGTGGATTTCCTGCGGCGCGATCCTCTCGATGGCGCGCCGCAGGTCGGCCAGCGCTCCCGACTCGTACTCGATCGTGGTGATGCCCGCCGTCGATCCGGGCACGAAGACGGTCGCCAGGCCCTCCCCCAGGCCGTGGCGCGCGACCGCGGACTGCACGCGGTCGGTGATGTCGTGGATGTCGCAGAAGCCCTTCGTGGCGATCTCGAAGCGTTCAGCAACGGCGATCATCTCATCTCCTCCGTCGGCCTCCGGTCCTCGTTCGGCCTCGCCATGGGCCGCCGGGCGGGCTCGGAGAACGCCAGGATACAATCCGCCTGCGACGGAGGGCGCGACGTGGAGAACTTCGAGAAGCTGGGAGCGTTCTACCTCGGACGGCTCTACGATCCGGAGAGCCGCCGTCCGACGGACGAACTTCTTCTCTACGATGCCAAGGATCTGACGACCCATGCCGTCTGCGCCGGCATGACAGGGTCGGGCAAGACGGGACTCGGCGTGACGCTCCTGGAGGAGGCGGCGATCGACGGAATCCCGGCGATCGCGATCGACCCGAAAGGAGACCTGCCGAATCTTCTCCTCACGTTTCCCCGGCTCGCTCCGGATGATTTTCGGCCCTGGATCGACGAGGGGGAGGCGCTGCGCCGGGGCATGACACCGGAAGCCTACGCGCGGCAGGTGGCGGCCGCCTGGAGGGATGGACTGGCAGCGTGGGGCCAGTCGGGGGAGCGGATCGAGCGGCTCCGGCGCAGCGTCGACATGGCCGTCTACACACCCGGGAGCGAGGCGGGGCTTCCGCTGTCGGTGCTCCGCTCGCTGGCCGCACCTCCGGCTGCGCTCCTCGCCGACAGGGACGCGGTGCGGGAGCGGATCCAGGCTGCGGTCTCGGGGCTGCTTTCCCTGCTCGGGCTGCCCGACGACCCGGTCAAGAGCCGCGAGCACATCCTCCTGTCCAACATCGTGGATCGCGCATGGCGGTCCCGGCGGGATCTGGCGCTTTCCGATCTGATCCGGGCCATCCAGGCGCCCCCGTTCGATCGGGTCGGCGTCCTCGGCATCGACGAGTTCTATCCGGCGGATCGCCGCCGCGAGCTCGCGATGACGCTCAACAACCTTCTCGCATCTCCCGGATTCGAAGCCTGGACCCGGGGAGAGCCTCTCGACGTGGGGAGGCTGCTGTTCACAGGCGAGGGGAAGCCGCGGCTGACGATCCTGTCGATCGCGCACCTCGGGGATGCCGAGCGGATGTTCTTCGTCACGCTGCTGCTCAACGAGGTCGTCGCCTGGATGCGCAGCCAGCCGGGAACGAGCAGCCTGCGCGCCGTCCTCTACATGGATGAGGTCTTCGGCTACTTTCCGCCTGTCGCCGAGCCTCCTTCGAAGCGGCCCATGCTCACGCTGCTCAAGCAGGCAAGGGCCTACGGGATCGGCGTGGTGCTGGCCACGCAGAATCCAGCCGATCTCGATTACAAGGGACTCGCGAACGCGGGGACCTGGTTCTTGGGACGCCTCCAGACCGAACGCGACAAGCGGCGGGTACTCGACGGCCTGGAGGGAGTCGCAGCAGCCTCGGGTGGATTCGACCGCCAGCGGGTCGACCACCTCCTGTCGGGCCTCGACTCGCGCGTCTTCCTCATGCACAACGTCCACGACGACGAGCCCGTCCTCTTCCACACCCGCTGGGCCCTGTCCTACCTGCGCGGCCCTCTCACGCGCGAGCAGATCAGAACGCTCGTGGGCCCTGCGGCGGCCGAGCCGCCGCCGCCCGCGCCGCCGGAAGAGGTTCCCGAAAGTGCGGCGGAGCGTCCCGCGCTTCCGCCCGAGATCGAGGAGCTGTTCTTGCCGGCTTCCGGACAGCCGGACCGCGTCTATCGGCCCGGTCTCTACGCGGAGGCGCGGCTGCACTTCGTTCGGGCCTCGCTGGGGATCGACGAGTGGCGGGAGGTCGTGGTCGCCGTGTCGCTCCCCGAGCGACCAGGACCCGACCCGTGGAACGGCGCTCGCACCGCGGCACCCGGGGATCTCGCCCCCGGTTCCGACCCGGGGGTCGGAGCCCGCTTCGTGCCGCCCCCTCGCGACGCTCTCGATCCGCGCAACTACGGCCGGTGGCGCCGCGCGTTGAGCTCCCACCTCTACCGGGAGTCGGCGCTCCAGATCTTCCGCTGCCGGCCCCTCGGAGCGCTGTCGCGGCCCGGAGAGGCGGAAGGGGAATTCCGGGCTCGGTTGTCGCTGCTCGCGCGGGAGGCCCGTGACCGGGAGATGGGGAAGCTGCGGCGACGTTACGGCCCCAGACTCGCCCGGCTGAAGGAGCGCATCCGGCGCGCCGAGCTGCGAGTGGAGCGGGAAAAGAGCCAGCTCGGCCAGCACCGGCTGCAGGCGGCAGTCGCGCTGGGGGCGACCGTTCTCGGAGCCCTGTTCGGCCGGAAAGCCGCCTCCGTTGGGACCGTCGGGCGCGCGGGCACCGCTGTCCGATCGGCCGGCCGCATGATCCGGGAACGGACCGACGTCTCCCGCGCGGAAGAGGCGGTCGCGCTGGTCCGGGAGGAGCTGGAGCGGCTGGAGGCTGAGTTCGAGGAGCGGGCTGCCGCGCTGCGGGAGCGTTTCGATCCCGAGCGCCTGCCGGTGGAGCGCATCGCCGTTCGGCCCAGGAAGTCCGATATCGCGATCGAGAGGGTCGCTTTCTGCTGGATCCCGGCCTGAGCGCCGCGCGCGGTGCGGGCGCCGTGCGCCCGCCGCCCGCCCTCCGCGAAGATCAGTCCTCGAGAACGAACGTGAGCTTCATGTTGACCCGGTAGGCCGTGACCTTCCCGTTCTCGATGTCGACCTTCATCTCCTTGATCCAACCTCCCTGGAGATTGTTGACGGTCTTCGCCGCCCGCTCGACGCCGCTGTCGATCGCATCCTGGAAGCTCTTCGGGGACGACGCCGCCACCTCGATAACCTTCGCTACGGACATCTCGGCTCTCCTTGGCACACCTCGCCCGCCCCGCCGCGGCGGCGGGCGGGCGGAGGGAAATGGGGGATTCGGTCAGTACGAGATCTTCGGATCGGTGGTCTTCGCCAGCGAAACCCACTCCGCCACCACGCTCGGCGCCGGAACGGCCCTCGCGAGTTTCTTCTTCTCGTTCACCTCCCGCAGCTGCGCGGCGAGGTTCTCGGGATTCCGGTTCCGCAGCTCCTTGACCGTGTCGACACCGGCCGCCTCGAGCAGCTCGGCGTACTGCGGGCCGATACCCGAGATCCGCATCAGATCCGCCATGTTGGACCACTTCAGGAGCTGCTGCTCGCTGATGCCCGTCTTCGCCGCGACCTGCTTGCGGCCCTCCCGGGTCCCGCAGAGGTTGAGCAGGCTGTCGGTGTCGGTGATGTCGGCCACCGACAGTTTCTTCGCGTAAGTGGGCCCGATCCCTTCGATCTCTTCCAGCTTGTACGGCATGGCATCCTCCTCTCGGCCGGCGCCTGGGACCTGTCTCACGGCGGCCTGCCGCGCACCGCGCGCGCCGGACGGCCTTCGTCGTGATCGCCGGTTCCTTCCCGCCTGACCGGGCCCGATGATAGCAGACCCCGGCCCGTGAGGCATTGACGCGGCGATCCCGCCGCTGGTATGAGGGGGTTTCCGGTTGCTGCCGGAGGGCGCGAGGGCGCCGAGAAGGAGGGAGACATGGGCATGCTGAAGGAGTTCCGCGATTTCGCCATGAAGGGCAACGTCGTCGACATGGCGGTCGGCATCGTCATCGGCGGCGCCTTCGGCAAGATCGTCAGCTCGTTCGTCAAGGACGTCCTGATGCCTCCGATCGGGCTGCTGATGGGAAAGGTCGATTTCAGCTCCTTCTTCATCGATCTGTCCGGGAAGGGCTATGAGACGCTGGCTGAGGCGACGGAGGCCGGCGCTCCGGTCATCCGCATCGGCGTCTTCATCAACACCGTCATCGACTTCATCATCATCGCCTTCGCGATCTTCCTGATCGTCAAGCAGATGAATCGACTCAAGAAGAAAGAAGCTGCGCCGCCCCCCGCGCCGCCCAAGCCCACGAAGGAGCAGGAACTCCTGACGGAGATCCGGGACCTGCTCAAGCAGCGCGCGTGAGTTTCGCGGCGCGCGCCGGGACACGGTTAGCGCTATCCTCGCCGCGATGCCCGGAGCGCTGACGATCGCCGGCTCCGACCCGACCGGAGGGGCCGGACTGCAGGCCGATCTCGCCACGTTCGCGGAGTTCGGCGTCGAGGGTTCCTGCGCGGTCACCGCCGTGACGGTCCAGACCCGCAGGGAGCTGATCGCCGTCCACCCGCTTCCGCCCGAGCTGGTCGCCGCCCAGATCGAAGCCGCTCTCGCCGGCGGCGGGGTGCGGGCCTGGAAGACGGGGATGCTGGCGACGGCGGCGATCGTCAGGGAGGTCGCCGCCATCGTCCGGCGGCGGCCTTCGATCCCGCTCGTCGTCGATCCGGTGCTCGCAGCGGGCGCCGGAGGCGCACTGCTGGAAGATGACGCGATCGAGCCTCTCGTGCGCGGGCTGATCCCCCGAGCCACGGTGGTCACTCCCAATACGGTCGAGGCGGAGCGGCTCACGGGCGTCGCCGTGCGCGATCCGACCGGTGCGGCGCGCGCCGCGAAGGCGCTGTGCCGGATGGGCGCGCTGGTGGCCGTCGTGACCGGCGGGCATCTCGAGACCGCCGAGATCGTCGATGTCGTTTGCCGGGAAGACCAGGTGCACACCCTGCGCGGCCCGCGGCTGCGAGCGGCCGACCTGCACGGAACGGGCTGCCGCTTCAGCGCCGCGATCGCCGCGGGGCTCGCGGTGGGCGATGCGCCGGAGGAGGCGATCCGCCGCGCGAAGGGACACGTGGCCGCCGTGCTGCGCCGCCGGAGCCACGCTCGCGAGGTGAGGATGGAGAGCAACGCGGAAAACGCGCCCCGCGGGATCCTGTTTCTCTGCGTCGCCAACTCGGCGCGGAGCCAGATGGCCGAAGGGCTCGCGCGGGCCATGGCCCCGCCCGGGGTGGAGATCTACAGCGCCGGCTCCGCTCCGGCGACGGTCCACCCCGTCGCGGTGGAGGTGATGCGGGAAATCGGGATCGATATCTCGGGCCACCGCTCGAAGTCGATCGACGAGATTCCGAAAGAGCGCATCGGAACGGTCGTCACGCTCTGCGCGGAGGAGGTGTGCCCGATCTTCCCGGGCGATGTCCGCCGGCTCCACTGGCCGCTCGAGGATCCGGCTGCGGTCGGGGGCGGGCCGGACGAGGTGCGTGCGGCGTTCAGGAGGGTACGCGACCGCATCCGGGAGAAACTGGCCTCGTTCGACTTCGGCGGCCGTTGAACCGGCGGCGCCGGCCCCGTTCCGCCCCCGGAAAGACGGGCGCCCCCGGAGCTTCCGGGGGCGCCCGCAACGGCTAGGAGGCAGTCCGAGGCTACAGCGGGAAGGGCCGAAGCGGCATCACCCGCGACAGGTCGTTCAGAACGAGGCGGTCGCCGCCGGGTTTGAAGGCCAGACCGGGGTTCAGCGGGAAGGAGTTGGCGATTCCCGCGGCGTCCCTGGCCTGCTCGACCACCAGCGTGTCGCCCGTGTCGTGGACGAAACCCCGCAGCTGCTGCGCGAGGTCCGGAAACTGCGTCTCGACGTTCGAGAACAGGCTTCGCACGAAAGTCGCCAACCCGATTCCCGCGGCGGCGCTGGGCGCGACCCTCGGCTCCAGCTCCTGCACCGTCAGCTTTCGCGGCATGCGCACCCTCCTTCCCTACGGATTCCCTCTCGAATCGAGCGCTATGGGATCGCAAGAAGCGCGCCAGGCGCGCCGGTGCATGCCGGACGCCTGTGAACCGCCTTCGCCTGGCCGGCGGTCAGCCGGATGACGAAACCGTGCTCTTCTGTCCCGTTCCGGCACAGGGCGGACCGAGCCTGGCCCTACTCGCAGGCATCCCCGGCACCGTCGCCGTTGCTGTCGGCCTGGTTCGCGTTCGGCGTGTCGGGGCAGTTGTCGCAGGCATCGCCCACGCCGTCCCGGTCGCGGTCTTCCTGGAGGGGATTGGGCTGGAGCGGGCAGTCGTCGTCGATGTCGAGGATGCCGTCGGCATCGGAGTCGTTGCCGTAGGGCGGGCACGGTTGCGGCGGCGACTGTCCGTTCGCGAAGGTGCCTTCGCCGCACCGGTTCACCGGGGTCACCAGGTAGCAGAACGACTCCCCCGGTCCGGGTGTCAGCAACTCCACGGATTCGAGGTCCGGCGATTCGGATTCCATGCACCGGAGATCCTCGATCCCTCCGTTGCCGGTGCACCGCCCGCGGTAGACGTTGTAGACGTTGGCCTGCGGCGCCGCCTGCCAGAAGACGATCGTGAAGATCGAACGAAAGCCGACACCGACGGTGTAGCCCACGTCACCGGGCCTCTCGCTCACGCTGTTGACGAGCGGGGCGCAGTCCTCGGCGTCCGGAACTCCATCGTCGTCGTCATCGTCGTCGAAGCAGTTGTCGAGCCCGTCCCGGTCGGTGTCGCTGCAGTCCTCTCCGCAGCTCGCCGACCCGTCGTTGCAGTCGCACGGTGCGCCGGCGGGATCGCACACGCCGTCGCACGCGACGAACCCGTCGCCGTCGGCGTCGGGGCAGGTCGCCGCGAGACATCCGCTGTCGAGGTCGTCGGCTGCCCCGTCACAGTCGTTGTCCGCCCCGTCGCTGCAGGTCGGGTCGCCCGGAGGGCCCTCACCGGCCCCGGGGTGGACGCCGTCGTCGCCGTCGTCGCAGTCCCGGCCGGCGCAGGAGTCGCCGTCGCCGCCCGGGTCTCCGTAGCCGTCACCGTCGCGGTCGATGCAGGTGTCCGCGCAGTCGGGGATGCCATCGGTGTCGGCGTCGGTCGAGCAGTCGGCTGAGCACGAAGCGCGGGAGTCGTCGCAGTCTCCGGCGCAGGCGGAGGTGCCGTCGCCGTCCTGGTCGGCCTCGTCGGGGGGGAGGTCGGGCCAGGCGGGATCGTTGCAGTCGTTGTTGACGCCGTCGCAGAGCTGGGGGGCGCCCGGGTAGACGTCGGGGTTGGAGTCGTCGCAGTCTCCGGCGCAGGCGGAGGTGCCGTCGCCGTCCTGGTCGGCCTCGTCGGGGGGGAG
>RFHH01000158.1 GCA_003696075.1 Acidobacteriota bacterium | reverse complement strand
GGTGCAAGGCCGGCCGGGAGCGGCTCGCGCGGCAGCGTGCGCCCTTCTTCGCCGTACCCCGCGCCGATCGCCGCCAGCGCCTCGAGCCTCACGGCACGGGCCGCTTCCGACCAGAAGGGGTCGGCGGCCGGGGCTTGGGGGAGGCGGGCGAGAGCCTTCACCGGCTCGCCGGTGGCCAGCTCGAGTTCCGCCCGCACGACGGCCGCTCCCTCTGCAGGGACCGGGCTTCCCGGTGGCGTGGCCATCGGTCCGAGCCCCGCCAACAGGCCACGGGCCGGTTCCGTGCGGCCGCAGGCGATCAGGGCCCGAGCCAGCCAGAGGCGCCTGGGGATCCGGATCTCGGGCACCTCCACAGGGGGAAGCAGGCCGGCCGCGAGCCCCGCCCGCTCGCAGGCCGCGGACAGGTCGCCCTTGGCACGAGCGATGCGGGCGCCCAGCGAGAGCAGCTCGGGATCGTCGGGATGGCGCTGCAGCGACGCCCGGACGATGCGGTCGGCCTCCGCCGTCCGTCCTTCGGCGAGGAGGAGCCGGGCGCGCATCGCCTCGAACGCGCTGTCGCCGGGCAGCACGCTCGCGCGCAACGCGAACCAGCCGGCGAGCCCCGCCGGATCCTCGCTGGTCTCGAGGAGCAGAGGGACCAGCAGGGGGCTGCGCGCCCCGGCGGTGACGGCCGTCAGCAACAGGCGGTGGGCCTCCTCCCGGTGGCCGGCCGCCTTCTCGAGCACCGCGAGGGCCACCGAGGCCGCGATGTCGCGCCGGAGGCGGCGCACCCGCTCCCGAAGCCTGCCGCGCCACGTCTCCGCCAGCTCCTCCCCTGCGCTGGCGGCGACCAGGCCGAGTCCCCGGGAGGCCGGGACCCAGGCCGGGAAATCGCGCGCGAGCGCGTCGAAGGACTCGAGCGCGCGCTCGATCTGTCCCGCACGCGCCTGGCGGCTCGCTTCCGCATAGCGGGCGACGCGGTCGTCGGCGGGCGCTCCCGGGGCCTGGGCGAAGGCCCCGTTCACAGCCGTCGCAAGAGCGAGCGGGACGAGAAGGGTGGCGAGCCGCATGAGCGCCCATTCTGGAACGCCCCGCGTCGGCGATCCAACACCGGCCGCCGGGCCGGCTCCCGGTGCGGCACCGCGGGGCGCCCGGCGGAAAGTGCGGGGAAAACCGCCAGTCCTCTCGCTCCTGCCGATCGCGACGCTCCTCGCCGGGGTTCTCCCGAACGAGGAACGTTGCGGGTCGGTGTGCCCGCCGGCGAGGGCTTTCTTCCGCGGGCGGTCGCCCGCGAGCTGCCGGTGCGCGGCGCGTCCGCCCGCTCGGGCGCCGGAGGCCGGTTCTGCCCGGTTCGCGGATCGCGGGCATCTTCCCGATGCCCCGGCGAAGCGGCCGGCTCCGCCGCTTCAAGCCCTTCCGCGGCGCGTGGCGGTCGCTGCCCGGCGCGGATGTCGCGGGCCTCCGAGGGCTCCGGCGCACCGCGTCCCGAGAGTCTCCTCGCGACGGTCCGGCCGGGACGGTGGAGAGCTTCGAACCGGAGGGGCCCATGCCCGGAGGGCGGGGCGCCGGAGCGCGGCCCCGGGGCCGGCCGGGAACCGGCCGCCGTTCCCCTTGTCCCGTGGCGATCCGAGGTGCGGTGTCGGCGAAGGGGGCGATTCCCGCGCCCGTGGGGGCGAGCGCGCGAAGCGGCCCTCCGGGAACGCGCGAAGGCTCCGGCGCTCGATCGTTGGTGCCCTCTGAGCGATAGAACCGGCGCCCGGTCCCCGAAAGACAGCGGCTCCGGTCCGAGCGAGGTGCGTCCGCGACGGTGCGTTTCCCGATCCAACTCGTCGCCGTCGAAGGCTTTGCGCTCCCCGACCGGTCCTCGCCGGCCGATGCGGCCGGAGCCCGCTTCTTTTCATCGGGTTGGATCCGGATTCGCACCATTGGGGAAGCACCTCCGTCGGAAGAGGGGCACGCCCCGCGCCGAAGACCGCACCTCCCGGAAGGCGCCTGCCGATCGGTCCCGGACGCCCGGCTCGCACCGGGGCTCGTGTCCGGCGGCCCGCCGGCGGCGCGGGGCGGTTCGCGCGAAGAAGGTGCGCCCCCGATGGTGCGCGACGTCCCGCATCTCGAGGGAAGCCCGGGGTGCTGCGCCGGTCTCGCGGGGAGCGGGCCATTCGAGGCCGTAGCTGCGTGGCCGCCGACGACTTCGGCGCGAAAACGCGCCATCGGGGATGCACCTGACGCCGAAGAAAGACGGGCGCGGCGGAGAACCCTGGGAGGGACGGGTTGCTGCGGATGGGAGGGTTCCGGGTTCTCCGCGCCGCGCCCGCGAGAAGCCCTTGGCAGGTCGGAAAGGAGAGCCTCTCTCTCGGTGGCCCCAGAATGCCCCGGCCAGATCCGTTCGGGAATGTCGGGCCGGAAGGAGCCGCGGGGAGAACGCCGCGGTCGCGTGCGGTGCGCGTGCCGCGGCCTTCAGCCGGCCCGCAGGGCGGCGCCGCTCCAGGTCAGCCCCGCACCGAAGGCGACGAGAAGGACGATGTCTCCCGGCGCGATACGGCCGGCGCGGACCAGCTCGGCCAGCGCGATCGGAACCGAACTCGAGGCGGTGTTCCCGTAGCGCTCGATGTTGACGTACCACCGGTCCTTCGGAATCCCGCTCCGGTCGATCATCGCGCTGATGATCCGGAGGTTCGCCTGATGGGGGATCACCCAGGCCACGTCGCCGGGCCCGAGGCCGGCGCGGCGCCTGAGCCTGTCGAGGACTTCCACGCCCTTTTCCACGCCGAAGCGGAAGATCGCCCGGCCGTTCATCTCGATCGCCAGCGGGGCGTGACTGCGGACGCCGTTGAGCGGGCGGCCGGCGCTTCCCCCAGCCGGCACCCGGAACAGGTGCGCTCCGGAACCGTCCGCGCCGAGATCCACCGCGAGCAGCGACCAGCACCGCGCCGCCGGATCCTCCGGCGCCCGCTCGATCAGGAGCGCAGCGGCGCCGTCGCCGAACACGAGCCGCGTCTTGGGGTCGTCTTCCCGGATGTAGCGCGTCGTCAGATCGGAGGCGACGACGAGAGCCCTCCGGAACGGCCCGCTGCGGATCATCGACGCCGCGGTGACCAGAGCTGCGACCCCCCCGGCGCAGGCGGCGTTGATGTCGAACGCACCGGCCCTGACCGCGCCCAGCTGCCGGGCGACGAGGGGAGCGGTGGGGCAGAGCGGGAAGTCGGGGGTGTAGGTCGACAGCAACAGAAGGTCGATGGTCTCGGGGCGGCCTCCCGCCGCCGCGAGCGCGGCGGCGGCGGCCCGGGCGCCGAGAGAGGAGGCCGAGTCGTCCTCCTCCGCGACCCTCCGTTCCTCGATGCCGGTCCGCGCCGCGATCGACGCCGGGTCGAGGCCGAGAACCCGCCCCAACTCGCGGTTGTCCAGGACCCTGCGGGGGAGCGCCACCCCCACGCCCGGGATGAGAAAGCGGGCCAGCGGTGAGTTCATGCGGGCCTCCGGCGGCCGCTGCGGACCGCCCTGAAGATACGGCCAAACGCGGAGGCGGCCAGAGGAGGTCAGGGGAGGAACGCGTCGGGCTTCGCCAGCTTCTGGGGGAGGTACTCCTCGATCACGTAGTTCAACCCCCACTTGGCCAGCGCCTGCTGCTCGGCCCGCACCCCCATGCGGAGCAGCTTCTCGAGGGCCCGCCGCCAGGCCGGGTACGTCTGGAAGAAGGGGTCGTTCTTGAGCGCGTCCTTGGCGCGCTTGACGTCCACGTCCTTGAGGGGATGGGTCGGCAGCTTGTAGGTCTCGATATCGTCCGGCGTGACGCCGAGGAACCTCGCCTGCGGGACGCAGAAGAAGCGTGAAATGTGAGCGGCGTTGCCGGACCCCACCTTGAGCGTGCGGTAGATGTTCGAGATCCCGTACGGATCGCAGTCGACGAACGCGAACACCGGGAGCCCGCACTCGTCCGCGAGCTTCCTGATGAACCGGCGGGTCGCCCGCGTGGGCACGCCGGCCATCGAAACGAGGATGCAGTCCGCCTTTTCCCAGAAGCGGTGGCTCTGCAGGCGCTGGAACATGCCGCCCGTTTCGATCGCGAGCACGAACTTGGCGTCGGTCTCGAACGAGAGATGTTCGACGAGCGACGGGATGCTGTAGGCCCCCGAGCCGAACTGGGTGCAGTCGATCCGATGAACCTGGCCGGTTTCGTAGTCGGGGTCGTGGACGATCAATCGTCCGGCCACCGCGCCGCCGTGCTCGTCGGGGATGAAGCGGAGCTGCTCCCGGGAGATGCCCTCGATCGAGAACATCGCCTCGATGTCGTCCATGACGGTGTCCGACTCGCTCTGCTCCTGGAACGCCGCTTCTTCCCAGTTCTTCGACTGGTAGTAGGCGTCCCGCTTGGTGGCGAAGTCGTCCGTCTCCACCAGCTCCTTGGACAGGGCCATCATGCGGAGCGTCTGGGCGAAGGTCCTCACCGTCGACACGGTGAGGGTCCGGTTCTTCCGGGAGCGGCCGATCTCGAAGTAGCCCTTCTTCTTGTCGTACCGGACGTTGGACAGGCTCCGCACCGGGAACGACATCTCCGGCTTCGTGCCCGCGAGGATCCGCTCGTGCACTTTGCGCGCCGTGGCGACGATCGCCGCGATCGTCTTGCGGTCGAGCTTCTTCTTTTCCGCCGCCGTCGGAGCGCGCCGGCCGGCGGCCGGGGTCGAACTCCCCTTGCCGCGGCCGGCGGCCGATCCCCGGCGGGCCGCGGCCGCCTTCGTCTTTCCTTTGGTTTTCCGGGCCATCGCGGGCTCCGCGCGGCGCCGCGCCGCGGTCGGGAAGTCTCTCACCGCCGATCGGGGGCTGCAACGCGACCGCCCGCGCCGCTTCACGGCGGGCGTTTCGATCGGGCGCAGCGATAATCACGGCGCGCCGCCGCACCGGCGGAGGAGGCCGAACCGGGGATGTCCGCCGCAGGCCGACAGGCCGCACGCCAGCCGCTCGCCGGGCGGGCCGCCCGGTGGGGACGGCAGCTCGCGTGGCCGGCGGCCTCGATCGCCGCCGGCCTGCTCGTCGGGGCGCTGTTGGAGGTCGGGGTGGTTCTCGCCGGGGGGCGGTTCGACCCGTGGCTGGTGCAGCAAAGCGTCCTGTTCGGCGCCGCCGTCGGCGTCGCTGCGCAGGCGGGCCGCCGGTTCGTCGTTTCCAGCTCGTCCCGGATACCGGTCCCCATCCGTTACGGAATCCTGCTGCTGGCGGTGATCGGCGGCGTTCTCGCGGCGGCGATGTCGTCGATCGCCCTTCGCCCGGCCGTCCTCTGGACGGCGCAGCGCTGGCCCTTCGTGGCGCTGGTGGGACTGAACACGGTGTTGGCGGTCTCGGCGGTCGGCGGGCTCGTGGCCTGGGACGCCCTCCGCCGCGCCCTCGCCCGCGCCCTCGACGAGGTTCGGGCCAAAGAAGCGATCGAGCGCGAGATCGCCCTGGCGCGCGACGTCCAGCTCCATCTCCTGCCGGACCGGGGACCCGCCGTCGCCGGCTACGAGTTCGCCTTCACCTGCCGGCCGGCGAGGACGGTCGGGGGCGATTTCCTGGACTTCCTCGAGCTGCCGGGGGGTCGCGTCGGCGTCGCCATCGGCGACGTCGTCGGCAAGGGGATCGCCGCGGCGCTGCAGATGGCCAACCTCCAGGCACTGGTCCGGGCCCTGGCCCCGCGCGAGGGCGAACCGGCGTCGCTCAACGCGGCGCTTTCATCCGCCGTGGCGGCGGCCAGCGACACGGGGCGCTTCGTGACCTTCGCCTACGCCGTCCTCGAGCCGGCATCGGGAGAGGTGCACTACTCGCTCGCCGGGCACCATCCCATCCTGATCGCCGGGCCCGACGGGGTGCGCGCCCTCGAGCGGGGCGGTCTTCCCCTCGGAGTGCTCCCTGAGGCGGCGTACGACCAGGGCCGCGATCGGATCGCGTCCGGGGAGCGGCTCGTCATGTACACCGACGGGGTGGTCGAGGCTCCCGCCCCGGACGGCGGCGAGCCCTTCGGGGCCGAACGGCTCCGGCAGGCCCTGTCGGCCTGCGGCGGGGAGTCCGCCGAGGCGACCGTGCGGCGGGTGCTGGCCGCGTTGGAGTCCTACGCCGGAGGCGGGCCGGCGGCCGACGACACGACCCTGCTCGTCGTGCGGCGGCTGGAGGAGGCGGGATGACACCGAGCCGCGGTGATCCGGCGCGGCGGCCGCTCCGTCGCGTCGCGGTGGAGATCCTCCTGGCCGGGGGACTCGGCGGCGGTGTCGGAGTTCTCGTGGGGGTGCTCGCCGGGGTTCTCGAGGACAACCGTCTCGATGCTCCCCTCCTGGGCTTCGGCGCCATCAGCGGCACGCTCGCTGGCGTCTTGGCGGTGGTGACCGGGCGCGAGATCGTGCCGCGCCTGGTCGGCTTCAGCTTCCCCGCCCGCGCTGCCCTCACGTTCCTGACGCTGGCCGGCGGCGCCTTCGCCGCCACCGGACTCGGCTTCTGGCTCTTTCCGTACTACAGCGTCCACGCCCTGCGGTCCGTGATCCTGGTGGCCTCGGTCAACGGCCTACTGGCTCTCGTGGCGGGGGAACTCGTCTTCGTGTACGAGAACCTGGCGGCCCGCCTGTCGCGGACCCAGGAGCTGCTCGCGCGCGAGCGCCTCGCCCAGGCGGAGGCCCGCGAGCGGGCCGCCCGCGCGGAGCTGAAGGCGCTGCAGGCGCGGATCAATCCCCATTTCTTCTTCAACGCGCTCAACACCGCTGCCGCGTTCGTCAGCGAGGATCCTTCCCGCGCCGAGGTGCTCCTCGAGCGTTTCGCCGACCTGTTCCGCTACGCCTTCCGCCGCGGAGGGGAGCGGGAGGTACCGCTGGGGGAGGAGCTCCGCTTCATCGACGATTTCCTCGAGATCGAGAAAGCGCGGTTCGGCGACCGCCTCGCCACGCGGCTCGAGGTCGAGCCCGGTCTGGCGAACGAACCGGTCCCCCCGTTGATCCTGCAGCCGCTCGTGGAGAATGCTGTGCTCCACGGGCGCGACGCGGAAACCGGCGAGGGCCGGGTGGTGATTCGCGCCCGCCGGAGCGAGCGCGGCGGGCTGGTCCTCGAGGTGGAGGATCGGGGGCCGGGACCGGGGTCGCTCTCCGGGGGTGCGCTGCCGGCGGGGCACGCCCTGGGCAACATCGCGGCGCGCCTGGCTGCGGCCGGCGCGGGACGGGTCGAACTCCTCCCGGCGCCGGGCGGCCGGGGAACCCTGGCCCGCGTCACGCTCGAGCCACGTGCCGGGCGCGGCGAGGAGGAGGCATGAGGCTGAGGGCGGTGATCGTCGAGGACGAACCGCCGGCGCGGCGCCGCCTCCGGCGGCTCCTCGAGGAAAGCGGCGTCGTCGAAACGGTGGCCGAGGCGGACACCGTCCGCGATGCCGTCGCCAAGATCGAGCGCCACGATCCGGACGTGGTCTTCCTCGACATCCGGATCCCCGGCGGGGACGGTTTCGAGGTCATCCGCCGGCTCGGTGAGGTGCCGCCGGTGATCTTCGTCACCGCCTACGACGACCAGGCGGTGCGGGCCTTCGAGGAGGACGCCGTCGATTACCTCGTGAAGCCGGTGACGGCCGAGCGACTCGGGCGAGCGTTGGACCGGTTGCGGCGGAGACTCTCCCGCGGAGGCGTCGCCACCGCTCCGGTCGAACTCGCGGCCCGTCGGGGCGGGATGCCCGCGCGGATCCTCGCACGGCGGCGAGGCCGCGTGATCCTCCTCGATCCCGCCGAGGTCTCCCACGTCTCCGCCGACCATACGCTCGTGTTCGCCTGGAAGGACGGGCAGTCCTATCTCGTTCCCAAGACGCTCCAGGCGCTCGAAGCGGAGCTGGCGCCGCACGGCTTCCGCCGCACCCACCGGTCCGCGCTCGTCAACCTCGCCTTCATCGGCGCGGTGCAGCCGGCGGAGTCGGGGAACTTCGTGCTCGAACTGGCCGACGGGCGGCGAACGAAGGTGCCCCTTTCCCGGAGGAGGGCCAGGGCCCTGCGCAAGGAGATCGGTTTTTGACCGGCGCCGGCCGCGGCCGACTGGCGACCGTTCGGGCCGCTGTCCGGCACCGTTGGCCGCGCACCGGCGGCGGCGGCGCCGCTCGGGGTGCCATCGTCGAGGAGAGGACAGCCGGCGGCGCCGCGCCGCCGGCGCGGGGGATCTCGAGGATGCTTCCGATTCTGCTGGCGCTGCCCGCCCTGGCCGCGGGGACCGTTCCGGTGGCCGACGCGGTGCTCGATGTCGGCGACGGATCCTCGGCCCGAACGGGCGGAGTCCACGCGGCGGCCGGAGACGTCGTGGCGGTTTCCCGGGGGAAGAGGATCGACGGCGATCTGTACGCGGCGGCCGGAACCGTGGCGATCGACGGAACGATCGACGGCGATCTCCTCGTCTCGGCCGGTACGGTGGTGGTGGGGGGAGCGATTCGCGAGGACCTCGCCTCGTTCAGCGGGACGCTCCGCGTCACGGGGCAGGTCGGTGGCGACGTGCGCGCGTTCGGCGGCCGGATCGAGCTGGAGGGGGAGGTCGCGGGGGATGTTCTCGCGTTCGGGGGCGAGGCGCGGGTGCGGCCGGCCGCGCAGGTCAACGGGACCTTCCTCGCGCGGGCCGCCGACATCGCGATACGGGGCACCGTCAACGGACCCGCCGACCTCGCGGGCGGCCACGTTCGGATCTCCGGGCCGATCCACGGCGACGTGCGCGTGCGCTGCGACGAGCTCGAGATCGACCCGGACGCCCGGCTCGACGGGGATCTGCGATACCACACCAGGAGCCGGGTGGAGATCCCTCCCGGCGTCGTCTCCGGGGAGGTCTCGAGGATCGAGCTCGGTGGGGAGGAGCTGGAGGCGGAGCGGATCGGAAGGCGGATCGCCGAGGGACTCCGCCGCGCCTGGAGGCTCTTCCGGGCGGCCCTGGCCGTCTACTTCGCGGCCGTCGCATTGATCGCCGGCGCCCTGATGTGGCTGTTCTTCGCGACCTTCGTCGAGGGGGTGCTGGACCAGGCCGCCGACATGAACGGAACGGCGGTCTCCTTCGGGGTCGGACTCGTGGCCCTGTTCGTCATGCTCGTTCTCGGAGTGTTCTGCTTCGTGCTGCTCCCGCTCGCGCTGGCGGTCTGGTCGGCGCTGGGAGTGCTCGTCTATGCGGGCGGTATCCTCGGCAAGATGATCGTCGGCCGAGCGCTGCTCCGCCCGGTGATGCGCCGTCCCGCCCACCCGCTCCTCGCGCTGCTCGCGGGCGTGGTGGTGATGTTCCTGGTCGAGCTGGTTCCCTACCTGGGGACTCTGGGTTGGTTCGCCGTCACCGTCACGGGAATGGGAGCCACGCTCCTGCGGATGCGCGGTGGGGCACCCGCCGCCGCGGCACCCGCCGCCGCCTCCTGAGCCGCCGGCGCGGGCCCCGATGATCCGGCTCGAGAACGTCTCCCGGACGGTCCCCGGACGGACGCTTTTCGAGGGCGTGCACTGGACGATTCATCCCGGCGACCGGTACGGGCTGATCGGCCCCAACGGTTCCGGAAAATCGAGCCTGCTCCGGATCCTCTGCGGGCAGCTCGAACCGGACAGCGGCCGCGTCCACCGGCGAAGAGGGCTTCGCGTCGCCTACCTGCCCCAGGAGGTCGAAGCCGAGCTGCCGCCCGACGCGCCGCTGATCGAGGCCGCCCTCGCCGGGGCGGCCGAGCTGAAGGAGATGGCACGCGAGCTGGCGGAACTCGAGGCCCGGATCGCCGACGCGTCCGGCCCGGAACAGGAGGCGCTGACGCGTCGCTACGGGGAGCGCCGGGCGCTGTTCGAGTGGTACGGCGGCGACGCGATCGAGGCTCGTGCCCGGGCGGTCCTCGGCGGCCTCGGTTTCGCGCCGGACGACCTCGGCCGGCCCATCCGCAGCTTTTCCGGCGGATGGCGGATGAGGGCGCTCCTCGCGAGGCTGCTTCTCGCCGGAGCCGACGTGCTGCTCCTCGACGAGCCCACCAACCATCTGGATCTCGAGGCGCTCGCATGGCTCGAGCGGCACCTCTCCGGCACGCCGGCCGCCCTGGTGATCGTCAGCCACGACCGTGTCTTCCTCGACCGCGTGACCGACCGCACCGCTGACCTCGCCTGCGGGCGGCTTCGGATCGCGCGCGGCCGTTTCAGCGAATGGGCCAGGCAGCGCGAAGCGGAGCGACGGGAGGCGGGGCGGCGGCTCCGGAGGCTGAGGGAGGAGGCGGCGCGGCTGTCGCGCTTCGCCGAACGCTTCGGGGCGAAGGCCTCCAAGGCCTCCCAGGCGCGGGATCGCGAGAGGAAGCTCGCCCGCGTGCGAGAAGAAATCGCCCGCATCGAGGTCGAAAAGGACGCGGCGGTGCGGCTCGCCTGGCCGGAGCCCCCTGACGGGCCGGATCCCCTCGTCGAACTCGACGGCATCGGCAAGCGCTTCGGCGACCGGCGGGTGCTCGAGGATGTCGCCCTCGTCATCCGCCCCGGGGACCGCTTCGCCGTGCTCGGCCCGAACGGCGCCGGCAAGACCACGCTCCTGCGGATCGTCGCCGGAGAGCTGCCGCCCGATCGAGGCCGGCGGATCGCCGGCCGCGGGCTGTTGGCCGCCCGGTTCGCGCAGCACCAACTGGAGGCGATGGACCCCTCCCGGTCCGCCCTCGAGTGGGCGCGGGAGTCCGCTCCGGAAAGAAGCGAGGAGCACGTGCGGGCGGTTCTCGCCCGGCTGGGTCTCGGCCCGGAGCAGGCGGCCCGCCGGATCGGCTCCCTTTCGGGCGGGGAGCGGGCGCGGCTCGGTCTCGCGCGGCTGATGCTGCGTCCCGCGCACCTGCTCCTGCTCGACGAGCCCACGAACCACCTCGACCTTCCTCTCCGGGAGGCGCTGGAGGCCTCGCTGGCCGGATGGCGGGGGGCGCTCCTCGTCGTCAGCCACGACCGCGCTTTCCTCGAGCGCACGACCCGCGAAACGCTCGCGGTCGAGAACGGGCGGGTCGTCCGTCTCGACGGCGGCTGGTCACGGTGGCTCGCCTGGAGGGCGGAACGGCGGGTATCGGGAGGAGCGGAGGCGCCGAGTGCGCACCCGCGCTCCCGGGCGGGGAGGCGGGCGCGTGCCGAGGCCCTGGCGCGCCGGAGCCGGGAGCTGCGGCCGCTTCGCGAGCGCGCCGCCGCTCTCGAGCGCGAGATCGAGGCGCTCGAGCGGCGGAAGAGCGAACTCGACGGGGCGCTGGCCGATCCGGCAACCCATCGCGACGGCGAGGCGATGCGCCGGCTGGCGCGGGAGCGGGCGGAGATCGACCGGAAGCTCGCCGCAGCCTACGCGAGCTGGGAGGAGGCGGCCGCCGCCCTGGAGGAGGCGGGCGGCTGAGACCGCCCCGAACGATGGCGGGCTCCGGCCGGGAGGCCCGCGCGGCGCCGGCGGACGGCCCGCACCCCGAGGCGCCGGCGCCGGGCGCAACTCCCGTGCTGTCAGCGGGCGGCGCCTCGAAGGCGAGCCCGGAGCGCGCCGCCCGTTGCTTCGGGGGCCGCGGAGATATACAAAGGCGGCCCGACCCGCACGGAAGAGGATCCCCATGAAACGATCGCGATGGACGCTGCCACTGTTGGCCCTCGCCGCCCTTTCTGTCCCCGCCGTGGCCCAGGAGGGCCGTTGGGCCGTTTCCGCCGGGCTCCAGGCCGGGGGCGATCCAGGCGGAGCGCTCTCCGCCAACGCGGCGGCCGAGTTGGCGGGCTGGTTCGTCCTCAACGAGCACGTCGACGTCGGGGCCCGGGTCTCGGCGCTCGATTTCGACGCCGATGCGGTGGAGGCGGGCGGAACGACGCTGCCCGGCGGCAGCGTCAGCGTCGTGCCGTTCGAGGCGGCGTTCCGCTATTACCCCCTCGGTTCGGACCGCGCCTGGTACCCGTTCGTGGGAGCGAGCGTGGCGACCGCGGCGAGTGCCGACTACGACGGCGACATGGCGGGCATCCCGCCCGAACTCGGCCTTCGCTTCGCGACGGACGCGAGCGGGGACTCCGTCGGTTTCGGCGCCGAGGCCGGGATCCGGTGGGACCTGTCCGACCGCTGGTTCCTCGAGGGCGGGGTGCGCTACCTGTCGCTGGGGATCGACCGCAGCGGTCGCTTCGAACTCGTTCCGGGACAGTTTTCCCCCGAGGTGGCGGTGAGCGAGGATCTCGACGCGGCGCGGGTGGCGATCCACGTGGGGGTCTATTTCTGAGGCACGCCGGGCGGTGCGGCGGCCCGGCCGTCCCGCCCCACGCGGAGGTGCGAGGATGTCGAGCTCCAGGTTGAGAAAACGGCTTCGGGCCGGTCTGGTCGGGCTGTCAGCGCTGGCCGCCGCCGCTCCGGCGGCCGCCGCCGGTCCCGCGGAGGGGGCCGGCGCGGTGCGCGGGGGGCG
>RFHH01000157.1 GCA_003696075.1 Acidobacteriota bacterium | reverse complement strand
CCGGTAGTCCGCCACGGCCCGGGCGAGGCGCTCCGCGAGCTGCGAGGCCAGCGTCTCGCGCCGGTGGAGGGACTCCCGCTCGGCGGCTGCCAGCTCGTCGACGCGCGCCCGGCGCCGCGCGCCGTCGTAAAGGCTCCACTCGACGTAGACGCCCGCATCCCACGAGGAGAAGTCGCCGTCGGTGAGGTTCCGGGGATCGATCGTCGAGATGCCGAGCGAGCCGGCGAAACGAAGAGAGGGACGCGCCTCGGCCCGGGTCAGCCGCTGCTGGAGCTGCAGCACCTGGCGCTGCACGTCGAGCGCCCGGAGATCGGGGCGGCGGGCGAGAAGCGCGAGCAGTTCGCCGACCGGCGGCAGAGGGTCGAGCCGGGCCGACTCGAGCAGGCCCGGCGCCACGTCGATCGGGGCCATGGGCGGCCGCCCCAGCGCCGCATTGAGCGTCACGCGAGCGGCCGACCTCGCCTCCTCGGCGGCGATTTCCCGGGGGCGGAGCCCGGCGAGACCCGCCCGCGCCTGGAGCCACTGGAGGCGGGTCCCCTTGCCGACGTCGAGCAGGTCGCGCGCCTGCTGGAGCTGCCGCTCCCGAGAGGCCCGCTCGGCACGCAGGACCTCCAACCGGGCGTCGGCCATCGCCACGTCGTAGCAGGCCACGAGCGCCGCCCGCGCCACCTCCAGCTCGACCGCGCGCCGCTCGAGCTCCTGGCGGGTCAGGTCGCGGTCGAGCGCCGCCAGCCCGGCGGCAATCCTCCCGCCGCCGTACAGGGTCTGCTCGAGCTTCAGCGCGTAGTCGTAGCCGGTGACCGGGATCGGGCGCAGGAAGGAAGGATCGAAGCCGGGGGCGTCCGCCAGATCCTCGAAGTTCGGGCTGTTGAGCAACCCCGGGTCGCGCCGCCTCACGGCGGAGGCCTCGGCGCGGATCCGGGGGAACGCCTCGGCGAGCGCCTGGCGCCTCCGCGCTCGGGTCTGCGCTTCCCGGGCGCGCACCTCGGCCAGGCGCGGGTGGGAGCGCAAGGCGATCTCGACCGCCCGGGCGGGGTCGACCACGAGCGTCTCCGTGCCGGAGGGCGCTGTCTCGGCGCGCGCGGGCGCAGCCGCCGCCATCACCAGGCCGGCGGCGCACACGATGGAAGACCTGGGTGCCATGGGCCTCGGGGAAAAGACCGGGACGATAGCACGGGGACCCGGGAGCCGCGACGTCCGGGCGATTGCGCCCGGCACCGGAATCGGCGATCCTCTGAGCCGAACGGGAACGGGGTGTGCATCGTGAACGATGGCGGATGGCTCGCGCTGGCTGTGCAGGTCACGGCGGGAGTGTGCCTGGCCGCCTGCTGCGGGCTCCGCGCCTTCCTTCCCCCGTTCGTCCTGGGGATCGCCGTCCGGTTCGGCCTCGCGGAGGCCTTGCTCGGCCGGCCGCTGTCCCTGGGTGACGGCTTCGAGTGGCTCGCCGGTACGCCGGCGCTCGTCATCTTCGGAACGGCGGTCGCCGCGGAGTTCCTCGCCGACAAGATCCCTGCGGTGGATCACTTTCTCGACGTCGTCCAGACGTTCGTGCGGCCGCTCGCCGGCGCGCTGGTCGTGGCCGCGTCGATGAAGGGCGTCGATCCGCTCGCCGCCACCGTCGTCGGCCTGCTGGCGGGGGGATCGGCCGCCCTGGGGGTGCACGCCGCGAAGGCGAACCTCCGCCTGGCGTCGAACCTCGGCACCGGCGGGCTCGCGGCGCCGGTGCTCTCGCTCGCCGAGGATGCGCTCGCCCTGCTCGGCAGCGCGCTCGCCGTCACCGCGGCCGTGGCCGCGGCCGCCGGCCTTCTTCTCGCCGCTGTCGCCGCCGTCGCGGTCGGCCGCGGACTGCTCCGCCGTCGGGCCCGGGTCTCGGGTCCGCCCTGATCCGCAGCCGTCCGACTCCTCCGGCGGCGGAGGTGCCCGCGCGGCAGGCGGGGTATCTTTCGCCGCATGGAACGCGGATCGCTCCTCGTCGCTCTCGTCGCCGCGGCCGCGGTCTGGGCGCCCGCTGAGGCCGGGCCGTTGGGGCTGCCGGTGGAGGCGCCCCTTGAGGCGGGTGCCGTCTGGCTGGAGCTCCACTCGGGCCGGGTTCGCATCACCGTGTCGCGGGAAGCCGCACCCACCCTCCGGATCTTGGACCTGGCGCACGGCGAGGACTCGGACGGATTCGTGCTGGTCGAAGAGCGCGAAAAGTGGCTCGAGATCACCCAGCCGCACGGCGACGAGCGCACCGCGCCGCCTCTGGACGTCGACCTGACCGTCCGGCCCGGGACCGAAGTCCTCCTGAAGGGCGGAGGGATCACCGTGACCGTGGAGGGCGGGGCGGCCGCGGCCGACAAGGGAGCGGAGGCGGGCGACCGCGGGGATCACGAGGATTTCACCGTCGAACTCGATCGTTCCCGAGTCCTGCTGCGGGACGTGACGAGCGCCGGCGTCGAGGGACGGGACAGCGACGTGCAGGTGGAGGGAGGGGCCGGCCGGCTCCGCCTCGCGCAGGTCGGGGGCTCCACCACCGTCGAGGACCGGCGCGGGCGGATCGAGATCGCCGGTGAGGACCCGGCCTACCGCCTCGTCCGCTTCGAAGGGTACGTCGAAGGACGGATGGAAGGCGGTTCGCTGACCGTCGAAGACAGCGTCGCCACGCTGCAGCTCGCGGGCAACGACGCGCAGTTCCTGCTCGACGGCTGGCGGGGCACCGGATCGATCCGGGGACGCTACGACGAGGTGGAACTGGTCCGTTCGGGCGGCGACGGGGAGCGACTCACCCTGGACGGCGAGGACTTCGACGTCCGCGCGGAGGAGTTCGACGGCGAGCTGACCGCGGTTCTCCGCTCGGGGAACTTCGTCGCGCAGGGCCTTCGCGGCCGCGTGTCGCTCCGGCTCTCGGAGGGCGCCGCCGCCGAGATCCGAGGAGCGAAGGGTGGGCTCCGGGCCGACCTCTCCGGCGGCGCGCGGCTGGTCGCCGAGGAGGTCGAGCCGGCGATCGAGCTGGACGCGAAGAACAGCCGGGTCGATCTGGCATCGGTCCGCAGCGTGCGCGCGACGTTGCACCGCTCCGAGCTCTCCGCGGACGAGATCGAGGGAAGGGTGCAGATCACCGCCACCGCGTCCGATCTCGACCTGGACCTCACCGAATCGCGCACGACCTCCGAGATCCAACTGCGCGGGACGTCCCGCGCGACGGTCGACCTGCGCCAGCCGTGCGTCGTCAACCCCGAGGGCGGCCGGGAAGCGCGGAACCGGGTCGACGTGTCGGGCTGCGCCATCGGCGGTTCGCGCCGCCCGGCCGGGAGGCGGGCCTCGGGGGCGCCGTCGGTGCTCCGGCTCTCGGTGGGACCGGGAGCCCAGGCCAGCGTCTACGGGATGCCGTAGGGCGCCGGCCCAGGAGGATGCCTCGATGGAGTCGGTGACCGCGGCGGCGGTGCAGATGAACTCCGGGCCGGACCGGTCGCGCAATCTCGAGCGCGCCGGACAGCTGGTTCGCCGGGCGGCCGCGGAAGGCGCGCAGTTCGTGGCCCTTCCCGAGAACTTCGCCGTCATGGCCCGGGAGGGGGTCGCCATTCCCGGAACCGAGCCGATCGACGGGCCGATCGTCCGGTGGGGCCGGGACCTGGCGGCTGAACTCGGGATCGACCTGCTCCTCGGCTCGATTCCGGAAACGGGGTCCCGTCCGGGTATGCGGCGGAACAGCTCCGTGCTGATCGACCGGCGTGGAGCCGTGGCCGGCGTCTACCGGAAGATCCATCTCTTCGACGTCGAGCTGGACGGCCGGCGGCTCGAGGAGTCCTCGGCGGTGGAGCCGGGGGACGAGACGGTCTGCGCCGAACTCGAATGGGGGCGGGTCGGCCTGTCGATCTGCTACGACCTCCGCTTCCCGGAGCTGTATCGGCGCCTGCGCCGTGACGGAGCGGAGGTGCTCGCCGTCCCCGCGGCGTTCACCTCCACCACCGGTCCCGATCACTGGCACCTTCTTCTCCGCGCGCGCGCGGTGGAGAACCAGGCGTTCGTCGTCGCCCCCGCACAGTGGGGCACGCATGGCCCCGGGAGATCCTCCTACGGACACGCCCTGATCGTCGGCCCGTGGGGAGAGGTGCTGGCGGACGCCGGCGGGGAGGGAGACGGCCTCGCCCTGGCCCGGCTCGAAGCTTCCCGCATCGGCGAAGCTCACGCGCGCATCCCCTGCCTCGAGCACGCCCGCGACTGGCTGCTGGCCGGAAGAGCGCGCCGCGATGGCTGACGATCGGGGGCCGTTCGCCGGTCGCGACGTCGCCCTGCTCGATGCGGGAGGGACGCTCCTCACGCTGGACACGGACCGGGTGCGCGCGGCGCTCGGGGAGGCCGGCGGGCGGCCCACCGATGCGGAGCTTCTGTCCGCGGAAGCGGAGGCGCGCCGGTGGGCGGGCGAGGCGGTGCGCAGGACTTCCGACTGGCGCGCGATCTGGGACGGCTACTTCACCCGGATGCTCGAGGGGGCGGGCGTCCCAGCGGAGCGGATTCCCGCCGCGATCGACAGGCTCTGGCGGGCCAACGGCGTCACCGGGCTTTGGCGCCGGGCGATGCCGGGGGCCCGGCAGGCCCTCGAACGGCTCCGGGCGGCGGGCTACCGTCTCGCGGTCGTGAGCAATGCCGAGGGGCGCGTCGCCGAGGACCTCGCCGCCGCCGGCCTCGCCGACCTGCTCGAGACGGTCGTCGACTCGCACCTCGTCGGGGTCGCGAAGCCGGACGCCCGGATCTTCGAAATCGCACTCGAGCGGCTCGGCGTCGCGCCGAGCCGGGCCTTCTACGTCGGAGACGTGCCCGCGTTCGACGTGGAGGGGGCGAAGGCCGCGGGGCTCCCGGTCGTCCTGGTCGACGCCGCCGGGCTCTACCCGGACGTCGGCGTCCCGAGGATCAAGGGGATCGGGGAGCTTCCCGATCTCCTCGGCCTGTGAGAGGCGCTTCGTCCGCGGCGCGTTCTCGGCGGCGGGAGGTGGGACGGGACAGGCGGCTCCCGGGCCCTTCCGGCGCGGCGGCGCGGCAACGGAAAAGCGCCTCGGAGGCGGCCGGGTTCCGGAGACCGTCATACGAGATAGACTTCCGGCCATGTCCCTGAGGGTGGATGTCCTCAAGGCGATCGACGCTCTCGTCGGCCCGGCGCTGTGCGCTCTTCTGGCCCGGCGCGCCGCGCGTCTCGACCGCCGGCCCGCCGCCGACCCTCCGCGCCGGATCCTGGTGATCCGGCCCGGAGGCATCGGCGACGCCGTGCTGTTCATTCCGATGCTTCGGGCCCTCAGGCGGCGGTGGCCGCAGGCGCGCCTCGAACTCCTGGTGGAGGCGAGGAACGCGGGCGTCGTCGCCGGAACCGACCTCGCGGACGAGGTGCTCCGTTACGACCGCCCGCTGGCCGGCCTGCGCCGCGTGCTGTCGCGCTCCTACGACCTCGTGATCGACACCGAGCAGTACCATCGGCTGTCCGCTGTCGTCGCCTGCTTGACGGGGGCTCCGCGGCGCATCGGATTCGCGACGAACATCCGGCGCCGGCTTCTCACCACCGGCGTTCCGTACGACCAGGAACTGTACGAGGTCTACTCCTTTCTCGAGCTGGCGGAGCGCGCCACCGGCGAGCCGGCACCTTTCGATCCCGACAGCCCGTTTCTCGTTCCCGATGCGGCGTCGGCGCGGTTCGCGGAGGAGCGGCTCCGCCCCCTGGCGGACCTCCCGCGGGTGGCGATTCATCCCGGCGCCTCGATCCCCGAGCGGCGCTGGCCCCCGGAGCGCTACGGGGAGGTGGCGCGCATGCTGGCGGAACGCGGCATCGGCATCGTGATCCTCGGCGGGCCGAAGGACGGTCCCGCGGCTGCGGTGATCGCGCGGGCGGTGAGCGATCGGCCGCACATCAACCTCTCCGGCCAGTGCACCCTCCCTCAGGCGGCCGCGGTGGTCGCCCGGGTGGCGGTCTACCTGAGCGCCGACTCCGGTGTCCTCCACCTCGCCTACGCGGTCGGCACCCCGACCGTGCATCTGTTCGGTCCCGGGGTGTCGTCGAAGTGGGGCCCCCCGGGCAGCCGCTTCCGGATCATCGAAAGCGGCGTCCCCTGCTCGCCGTGCACCCGGTTCGGCTTCACACCCCCGTGTTGCCAGGGACTCCGCTGCATGCTCGACATCACCCCGCAACGGGTCTTCACCGCCGTGATGGAGCAGCTCGAAACGGAGGGCGCGATCGCGGGGGCAGCGGGGGCCGACGGGTGAGAGAGGCTCCACGCGCATGGCGGGGGGCGGTGCTAACCTCTCCGCCGGACGGAGATCCCATTTCCGCCGCGGCGCGGGGGAGGACCTTCACCTCATGAGACGCGTCTTCGTCGCCGCCGGATGCGCACTCGTCGCTCTTTTCTCGCTCGCGCTGTATCGCGGCGCTGTCGACAACGAGTTCATCTGGGACGATCCGATCATCTTCGAAAGGCAGCTCCCGTACTTCGACAGCCTCTCGAACGTCTTCCACCCCCCGAAGAGCATCCCGCAGTTCGGCGTTCACTACTACCGCCCGCTCACGGTGATGAGCTTCCAGCTCGACGAGTGGATCTCCGGCAAGTTCTGGCCCAGGAACGAGCGCGCCGAGGCGCGCCGGCTCGTCTATCACACTTCGGTCGTCGTCGAGCACGCGCTGATGTCGGCGCTGGTGTTGCTGGCCGGGCTCGCGCTGGCGCGCCGCGCCGGACTCAGGGGGTCTCCCGCCGCGGTCGCGGGAGGTGCAGCCGCGCTCCTCTTCGCGGCGCATCCGATCCACGTGGAGGTCGTCGCGTGGATGGCGGGCCGCGCCGACGCGCTGTGCGGGATCTTCTTTCTCGGAGCCGTCCTCGCCTTCATCGAAGCGCGCGAAGCGACGGGCATGCGGCGCATCCTGCTGGTCGGCGCGACCGCGGTGTTCTCTCTGGCGGCGATGCTCGCCAAGGAGACCGGCGTGGCGGTGTTGCTGGCGATCGCGCTGGTGGAGTTCCTCTTGCCGGCCGCCCCCGCCCCGGAGACACCCGCCGCCGACCGCGCGGAGCGCCGGAGGCGCGAGCGGGAGGCCCGCAAGGCGGGCCGCCCACAGCTGATACTCACCCCGCCGCGCTGGCCGGTGTGGATCGCCCTGGCGGCGGTGACAGGGATCTACTTCGCGCTGCGCCGGGCGGCGCTCGGGACGTTCGGCAGCCCGGCGCCTGGCTCGGGGATCCCGTTCGAGCGGGCCGCGTTCGGGTCGCTCGGCTGGTACATCCGGAAGGCGTTCTGGCCGCCGCCCCAGTCGGCCTTCGTGCCGGAAGTCCCGGGGGGGGCGACCGCCTTGCTCGGGGCGGCCGCGTTCCTTCTCTTCGCGGCCGCGGTCTCGATCGTTTGGCTCCTCCGGCTCTCGCGGAGCGAGCCGCCCGTTTGGGCGCCCGAAGTCGTGGCGACTGGAATCTTCTTCGCCGGGATCGCGCCGCCCCTGGCGATCGCGCTGCGGCGGATCTCGGAAACGCCGCTGGCCGAGCGCTACCTGTACCTCCCCAGCGCCGGTTTGTGCCTTGCCGCCGGCCTTCTCCTCGGCCGGCTGTCGCAGCGGCTCGAGCGGGCCGGGAACCTCCCGGCGCTGGCGCTGCCGGCGGCGGTCGTGGCCGCGCTGCTCCTGCCGTCGGCGCGGCAGACGGTGCGCCGGGCGGAGGTCTGGCAGAACAACCTCGCCTTCTGGACCGACGCGGTGCGCAAGGCGCCCGACGAGGGCCTTCCTCATCTTCACCTGGGGATCGAGTACAACGACCGGGGCGAAAAGGAGAAGGCGATCGAGGAGTACCGCAAGGCCTTCGAGAGATACGACGATGCCGAGGGCCGGTCGAAGGCCCTGAACAACTGGGGGTCGGCCCTGCTCGGCCTCGGGCGTTACCAGGAAGCGATCGAGAAATTCCGGTTGGCCCTGCGCGAGGTCGCCCGCTACCCGACCCCCCACTACAACTGGGGCATCGCCGCCGAGGGCCTCGCCCGCGCCGCGCGCGACCCCGCGGAAAGGAGGCGCCTGCTGGCGGAGGCCCGGCTGCACTACCAGAAGGCCCTGGAGATCAACCCCCGCTACACGAAGGCCCATGTCCAGTATGGGGCACTGCTGGCCCAGCTGGGCGATTTCGCGGGTTCGCGCCGGCACTTGAAGCGGGCCATTCAGCTCGCGCCCGCGTCGCGCTCGGCGGAGCGGGCCCGGCGCATGCTCGAGCGGCTGGACAAGATCGAGGCCGAGCGGCGCTCCGCCGGCCCCCGCCGCCCACCGAGCGCGAAGCCGCTCAATCGGTGACGCGGCTCTCCAGCGCCCGGCGCACGGCGGCGGCGAGCTCGGCCCGGAGCACCGGCTTTTTGACCACCTCCCGGATTCCGGCGGCGCGGGCATCGTCCGCCGTGAGCCGCTCGCCGTAGCCGGTGAGCAGGACGATGGGGAGGTCCGGCCGGATCCCGAGCAGCTCGCGAGCGAGGGCGATCCCGCTCATCGACGGCATCGTCTGGTCCGTGATCACCAGATCGAAACGGTCCCGGGCGCGGCGGAACGTCTCGAGCGCCTCCGGCCCGTCGGACGCCGGCACGACCTCGTGGCCCTGGCGCTCGAGCATCTTGCGCACCACGCGGGCGACATCCTCCTGATCTTCCACATAGAGGATCGTCCGGCGTTTCCGGGAGCGCTGCTCCGCCGCCGGCCGCTCCGCTGCCCTCTCCGACTCCTCGGCCGCCAGCGCCGGCAGGTAGACCGAGAAGCACGCTCCCCGGCCGGGTTCCGAGACCACGTCGATGGCGCCGCCATGGCCGGTGACGATGCCGTGGACGACGGAAAGACCGAGTCCGCTGCCGTTCTCCTTGGTGGTGAAGAAGGGTTCGAACAGCCGTTCGCGGTCCTTGGCGGTGATGCCCGGACCGTTGTCGGCGACCTGAAGGCAGACGTGCGGAACCGGCTGAAGTTCGGGGTGCGCCGCCGCGAGGCGTTCCGGCACCCCGGTCCGGAAAAGGCGGACCGTGACCACGCCGCCGCTTCCCCCGAGGGCTTCCACGGCGTTCGTGCAGAGGTTCATCACCACCTGGTGGAGCTGCGTCGGGTCGGCGTAGACGGGGTCACACGAGGCGTCGATCTCCTCGACCAGCCGGACGCCGGGAGGGAGGGTCGCCTTGAGCAGGTCCAGAGCCTCACGGACGATCAGGTGAGGCACCACCCTCTTCCTCGCCTGCTCCGCTCGCCGGCTGAAGAGCAGGATCTGGCCGACGAGCTCCTTGGCCCGGAGAGCGGCTTTCCAGATCTGCTTCACCTCGCGGTGAGCGTCGCTCCCCTCCGGGAGGTCGGCGAGCAGCATGTCGGCGCAGCCGAGGATCGGCCCGAGGATGTTGTTGAAGTCGTGGGCGATCCCGCCCGCCAGGCGGCCGATCGTCTCCAGCTTCTGGGCCTGCCTGAGCTGAGCCTCGAGGCGCTCGCGCTCCGTGCGGTCGCGCGCGAACGCACAGACGAAGCGCCGCCCGCGGAACTCGAGCATGTTCTCGACGAGGGTGACCGGAACGCGCCGGCCGTCCCGCGCGATGTAGAAGGTCTCCCTTTCGATCGCGCGCCGTTGCGTCAGCCGCGCCCACTCGGCGCTCCAGTCGGCCAGGCCCGCGTCGATCGCCTCGATGCTCCGGCCGCACAGGTCCCGCCGCTCGTAACCGAGGAGCGCGCAGGCCGCCCGGTTGGCATCCTCCACGCGCCCGTCCGCGCCCAGCCAGAGGATTCCGTCCACCGCGTTCTCGATGGCGAACCAGGACTTGAGGAGGTTCTCCTCGGCGCGCTTCCGGGAGGTGATGTCGGTCATGCTGATCAGCGCGATCTTGTTCGGCGATCCCGGAGGGGGGAACGTGAGCGATATCAGGACGTTGATCGGCCGCCCGTGAAGCGTTTTCACCACCGCCTCGGCGCTGAAGCCCGGCTCGCCGCGGGCGAGGGCGATGACCTCGCGCCGGAACACCTCGAACGACTCGGGTACGAACGTCTTGTCGATCGACTCCAACAGGTCCCGCTTGCTCCTGGCCTCGAACAGCTCCACCGTGCGCTGATTGACGTCGAGCACCTTGATCTTGCGCGCCGCCTCGCGCAGCGCCTCCGGGTGCTGCTCGAAGTACCGCTCGAGATCCTCGACTCCTTGCAGGCGCAGGAGATCGAGCATGTCCGCCAGCTCGGAGAAATCCTCCTCCCAGATGGAGACCGGTGCCGACTCGAACAGGTGCCGGTAGCGGATCTCGCTGGAACGCAGCGCCGCCTGCACCCGCCGCTGAGGCGTGACGTCGCGGAGCAGGCAGTGCGTCCGGACCGGCCGTCCGTCCGAGTCGTATTCGACCCGGCCGTCCAGCTCGACGGTGAGCCGCTCCCCGTCGCGGCGCACGAGTTCGAACAGGACGCCGCTGGCGACGCCGGTCCGCTTGAAGTTCTCGAAATACTCCTGCTTGCCGGGAAGCGTCTCCGGATCGAGGAACTCGGGGAACCGGCGTCCCACCACCTCTTCCCGGGGGAAACCGAGCAGGTCGAGCCAGGCGTCGTTGACCGCGAGGATCCTGGCCTCGGGGTCGAGCGACTGGTAGGGGACCGGGGATGTCTCGTAGAGGACGCGGTACCGCTCGTCGGCCCGCTGCAGTTCCCGCTGAAGGCCGCCCAGCCGCGCCAACCACCGCACCCCGCCGGCGAGCAGCTCCGGAGGCTCCTCCGGGATGACCGGGAGGTCGCGTGCCTCCGGAGGCAGCGGTTCCACCGGCATCCCCGCGAGAGCCACCGGTACGTCGCGGGGGGCGTTCCGGACGACCGCCGACAGCAGCTCGGGAGCCCCGGCAGCGACCCCAGCCCCCACCAGGACCGCGGCCGGTTCCGAATCCCGCACCGCGGCGAGCGCTGGCGGCCCGGGAGCGGCGCGCACGGGATCGAAGCCGGCCTCCTCGAGCGCCCGGGCGGCGGCTTCCATCGCTCCTTCCGCGATGAGGACAACCCGGTTCCGGAGCATCCCTTCCGCCTCCGCGACCGCCCGATCAGGATAACGGCTTTCGCAGGCCGGTTCAGTCCGCCAGCACCGGGTGGCCCACCTGGAACCGCTCCAGCCGGTGCCCGGTGGCGGCGGTGAGCAACTCGCGGGCCCGGTTCGCCACCCACGCTCGCCGGACCGGCGCGCTCCAGTACGCCCGGCCGCCGGCGCGCACCACGTAGCGCACCGTGCCGCGCGGGCCGCCGAAGGCGCGCTCCTGCGCGGCGTACTCGGTGATCGCGGTGATCGCGTCTCGATCCAGGCGGACGTCGGGGAGCCACCCGAGCCGTTCGAGCACCAGCGTGCGTCCCCCGTCCTCCCAGTGCGCGCCCCAGAACACCCGCGCGCGCTCGATCATCGTCCCGGTGGCTGCCGCCAGCGCGAGGAGAACCACCGCCGTGTGCCCCGCGATCGCGGCCGCGCGCCGGGGCCCGGCGTGCCTTCGCGACGCGCCGGCCGCGAGGAGTGCTCCCACCAGCGCGCACACGAGCAGCACCGCGGGGGCGAAGTAAGGGTCACGGGCGAAGGTCAGCGCGATCGGAAGGCCGAAGGAAGAGGGAGTCATGGCGGTTGGGGTTCCCCGACGCGAAGAGCGAGGTGCCCGAAAGGTACGGGGACGCGGCCCGCCGGTCCACCGGATTGGGTGCCGTCAGGGCCGGCAGGACGGTGGCGGACGGTTCCGGACAGGGGCCGCCGGCCGTCGGAGCGGAGGTGCACCCTCGCCGGCGCGCGCCGGGGTCGTGGCGGCGAGGCCGGAGGTGGCCGGCGCCCCGGGGCCGCGCCGAAGCCTGGCCCGGCGCGCAAGCGAACGATTCGCAACGGCTTGCAGCCGAAGATCGCCCCGGGGCCGCCGCCCTCCGCCGTTTGCCGGCCGCGTCCCCCGCCGATACCATCCCCGCCGGGACCGCGATCGATCCCGACGCGGGGAGCGCGGGCGTGGCGGAGCGACGGACGGCCGGGAAGGAAGCGACGCCTCGCCAGCGCGTGGTCGCCGCCGTGATCGGCCGCGACGGCCGGTACCTCCTCACGCTCCGCCCCGACGGGTCCCACATGGCGTCCTACTGGGAATTTCCGGGCGGCAAGCTCGAACCCGGGGAGCGGCCCGGAGAGGCGCTCCGCAGGGAACTTCGCGAGGAGATCGGCGTGGACGTCGAGCCGGGAGAGGAACTCTGGCGCACCGAGCATCGGTACCCGGATCGGCGGGTGGAGCTGCTGTTCCTCCGCGCCCGCATCGTCCGCGGCGTCCCGCGGCCGCTCGAGGTCGCGGCCCTCGGCTGGTTCCGCCCCGAGCAGATGCCGGAGCTGCCGTTGCTGCCGGCCGACCTGCCGCTCGCCGAGCGCCTGCGCGGGGCCGCGGAGGGCGAGCGATGACGCGGCGAGGGGAGGCGAACGACCCGAAGCCGGAGCGTCTTCCGCTCGATCCTCGCGGCGAGTTTCCGGCCGAGGAGCCGGACCTGGTGCCGGAGGAGGATCTCGAGGAGGAAGGACGCGGCGATGCCGAGACAGCGGCGCTCGTCCCCCTGCGCGAGCGGCCGCTGCCGTCGGCGATCGATCCCCTCGCCCGGTACATCCAGGAAGTCAGGAAGTTCCCGCCGCTCGACCCGGAGGAGGAGCGCGAGCTGGCGCGGCGCTATCGCGAGACGGGCGATCCCGAGCTGGCCAAGCGTCTCATCACGGCGAACCTCCGCCTGGTGGTGAAACTCGCCCTGATGTACCGCCGGGCGCTCCGGTCCGTGATGGATCTCATCCAGGAGGGAAACATCGGCCTGCTCGAGGCGCTCAAGCGGTACGACCCCGATCTCGGGGTTCGCTTCTCCACCTACGCCTCGTGGTGGATCAAGGCTTACATCCTCAAGTACCTGCTCGACAACGCCCGGCTGGTCCGCGTGGGGACGACGAACGCCCGGAGGAAGCTGCTCTACAACCTCCGGCGGGAGCAGAGAAAGCTGGAATCCCAGGGGATCGCGCCCACCACCAAGCTGCTGGCGGCGCGTTTCGGCGTCTCCGAAGAGGATGTCGAGGATGTCGATCGGGCGCTGTCGGCGCAGGACGTCTCGGTCGATGTGCCGGTCGGGGAGGACCAGCGGACACGCCTGGGCGACCTGCTTCCGGCAGAAGGGCCGAGCGCCTTCGACCAGGTGGCCGCAGCCGAGGTCAAGGAACGGATCGACGCGGCGCTGGAGGAGTTCCGGGCGGGCCTCGGGGAGCGCGACCGGGCGCTGCTCGACCGGCGGCTGGCCGCGGACGAACCGGCCACCCTCCAGCAGCTCGGGGAGGAGTTCGGGGTGACGCGGGAGGCGATGAGGCAGGCGGAGGTCAAGCTCAAGCGGCGTCTCGCGACCTTCCTCAGGGACCGGTTCGGGGAGGAGGTGCGGCTCCATTTCCTCCAATGAGAACCGTTTGACACCTCGGCGGCCCCCCACTACGATCGTGCGCCCCATGGACCGCCCCAAGGCCTACGTCAACCCGCACGTGATCCGCTCGCTCGAGGAGAGCGTCTTCACGACGCGCCTCGGCGCCGCCATCGACTGGGGGCGGAAGAACTCCCTGTGGCCTTTCCCCATGGGTCTCGCCTGCTGCGCCATCGAGATGATGGCGGTCGTCGGCTCGCGCTTCGACATCGCACGGTTCGGCGCGGAGGCCCTCCGATTCTCGCCGCGCCAGGCCGACCTGATGCTGATTTCCGGGACCGTCAGCAAGAAGATGGCCCCGGCGCTCAAGAAGCTCTACGACCAGATGCCCGAGCCGAAGTGGGCCATCACCGTGGGCGCCTGCGCTTCCTCGGGCGGGATGATGAACTCGTACTCCACCGTGCAGGGGGTGGACGAGATCATCCCCGTCGATCTCTACATCTCGGGCTGCCCGCCGCGGCCGGAGGCGATCCTCGACGCGCTGATCCTGCTGCAGAAGAGAATCCAGGCCGGCGTTCCCTCGGCCCTCGACCGGTGGAAGAAGGCTCTCGCCGAGGGTGGCGCCCCGCCCGTCCGGGTCGCCCCGCCCGGCCTGACGGCGCAAAATCCCGTCACGTACGCGAGCCCGATCTACCCCCGGCCGACCCTGCCGTCGCGGCCAGACTTGGCCGCCAAGAGATTCCGGCGGTATTGAGCGGGGCGGCGGCCCGAGCCTTCCCGGAGCCGGAGCGTGAGATCAGGCGGCGCATCGCCGCCGCCGGGTCGATTCCGTTCGCCGAGTTCATGGAGCTCGCCCTGTACCGCGCGGGCGCCGGTTACTACGCGCGGGAAGGCGCGCGAACGGGCCTGAGGAGCGGCGACTTCGCCACCTCTCCCGACGTCTCGCCCGACTTCGGCCGCCGCCTCGCGGTCCAGGCGGCGGAGGTGGCCGAGCGGCTGGGAGGAGGCCCGTGGGATCTGGTCGAGTGCGGCGCGGGCCGTGGTCTTCTCGCTGCCGACCTCGCCGACGGCCTGTTCGGAGAAGCTCCGCAGGCCGCCCGGTCGCTCCGCCGGGTCTGGCTCGTCGAACCCGGCGGGGCACATCCGGAGCGCACCCTCGAGGAACGCCACCCGGAACTCGACGTGCGGCGCGTGCGGCGTCTGGAGGAGATCCCCCGGCGGAGCATCCGCGGTTTCGTCGTGGCCAACGAGCTGCTCGACGCGATGCCCGTGCATCTGCTCCAGCGCTGGGGCGGCACCTTGCGGGAAGGGCACGTCACCGAGGGGCGCTCGGGCCGGTTGATTTTCGTGCGCCGCCCTGCGCCCTCCGGGCTGGTCCGCCTCGCGCGCCGCTACCGCCTGTGCCGGCGGGAGGGCTGGAGGGCCGAAGTCTCGACCGCGATGGAGGACTGGCTCGGCGAGATCGACCGGATCCTCGAGCGCGGCGTGGTCGCGGTCATCGACTACGGGTTGGAGGCCTCCAGGCTCGCGGACGAGGCGCACGCGCGGGGCACGCTCGTCGCCTACCGGGGTCACCGCATCGTGCTCGACGTGCTCGCCGAGCCCGGCCGGCAGGACATCACCGCCCACGTGAACTGGACCCACCTGGAAGACGCGGCCCGGGAGCGGGATCTCGTTCCCGCGGGCCGGACGACGCAGGACCGCGCGCTGCTGGCGCTCGGGATCGCCGAGGATCTGCTGGCCAGACCGGGGGACTCCCCCGCGGTCACGGCCCGCCGGCTCGCCGCCCGAGCCCTGATTCTTCCGGGCCCCGGGGGCGGCAAGCGCTTTCAGGTCCAGCTGCTCGCGCGGGGGCTGTCCGGTCCCTTCCGCGCGTTGGGGGATCCCTTCGCCGGCCTGGCGCGGCCGGGCCGGTGAGCGGCGCTCCGCCGCACGCCCGGGCGCCGATCCGGGCTAACATGGACCCGGTTCGGAGGAAGAGATGGGACTGCTGGACGGGAAGTGCGGACTGGTCTTCGGCGTGGCGAACCATCGCTCGTACGCCTGGCACATCGCGCGAGCCCTGCTCGCGGAGGGGGCGCGTTGCGCCTTCTCGACCCTTCCGGACGAGCGGATGGCGGAACGCACCCGGGACGCCGTCGCGCGGCTGGGCGTCGAGGAGCCGTGGATCGTTCCGTGCGACGCCGCGCGCGACGAGGACCTGGACCGGATCTTCGACGAATACGGCCGGAGCTTCGACCGGCTCGATTTCATCGTCCATTCGATCGCCTTCGCGGACCGCGAGTGGCTGGCGCCGGACCGCTTCGCGGCGACCCCCCGCGGCGCCTTCCAGCAAGCCCTCGACATCTCGGCCTACAGCCTCGTGGCGATGGCCCGCCGCGGGCGTGACCGGATGGCGGCCGGCGGG
>RFHH01000156.1 GCA_003696075.1 Acidobacteriota bacterium | reverse complement strand
TCGCTCCCAGCTCGAGCTCATGCCTCTCGGCCGCCGCGATGTGGGCCCGCAGCTCGGCGAACTCCCGGTCCAGGCGCCCGACGTCGTTGAAGCCATCCCCGTCGTCGTCGACGGGATCGGCCCGGTCGGTGCCCGCGAGCACCTGTCCGGACAGCCACGGGGCCGCTTCGCCGGCGAGCCGCACGACCGCGGAGCGCCGGCGGTAGGTCCCCGCCAGCACGCCGGCGGTCAGGTACGGGAGCTCGGACGGCTCCGAGGGCTCGAGCGAGATCGTGCCGCCCGCGGCCGGGTTGGGAAGGTCGGCGCTTCCGGGCCCTTTCACGACCTGCGCTTCGGCGACCGTGTCGGGCGGCAGGCAGTTCAGCGCGTAGGCGACCGCCATTCCCCCCAGGAGCGGAAAGCCGCCCAACTCCATGGGGACCAGCTCCGCGGCCAGGCCGCCGACCTGGATGTTGGCGGAGTTGCAGTGGGTGCAGAGCGTCTGGATCCGGACCGCCTCCTTGCCCTGGAGCGCGCCGGTGACGCTCGCCGCCGCCTCGTCGAGCTCGACCGTTTCCTCCTTCGGCGCGCCGGCGCCGCCGCGCGGCGCTTCCTCGTCCCCGAGAGCGGGGCCGGCAACGGCCAGGGCGGCGGCGAGGAGCGACGCGGCGAGACCCGTCCGGGCCGGGCGCGTCCAGCGCATCACTCGCACGTCTCCGGGTTGATCTCCGGGAGGATCCTCGACTCCACCTCCTCGCCGTAGACCGCGCCGCAGTCGAATTCGTAGATCACGTTCCCCTGGTCGATGAAGAAGTTCTGCGGCGTTCCGGTGCACCACTCCGGAAAATCGTTGATCGAGTGCCAGAACTGCGTCGTCACATCGCCGCGGTTGTCGCCGTCCAGGTCCACGTCGCAGAGGACCGGCGTCGCCTCGTTGTTGCGGGTGGCCCAGCCCTCGATGACGCTGGCGCACTGCGACGGGGGAATCGGCTCGAGGGTGGTGTAGTCGAGCGTCAGGACGGTGATGTTGATGAAGTCACGGTCGCGGTACTTCACGTCGATGTCGTGATAGGGGACGTGCGCGCCGCCTCCGCTCGCCTGCTCGTTGCAGTAGTAGCAGTTGTCGGCGGACAGGTCGAGCTTGATCACGCGCCCCCTGAAGTCGGCCACGGAGAGCTGCTGCATGTAGGTCGGCGAGTTGGGGTTGTAGTCGGTGAGCTTCATCGGGCTCCCGTCGACCGGATTCCGGAAATCGTCGATGCACTGGCCGCTCATCTTGCCGAAGCCGATTGCCGCGCAGTAGTCCTCCGGGGGGCGTCCCGGGCCGAGGTTCTCCATGTTGTCGCCCTGCGCCGACACGAGGTAGTAGCGGTTCCCCGGCGACGGGGTGATCGTGGCGGTCAGACGCATCGGTCCGTCCGGCGTGCCGTTCGTCTTCAGGATCGACACGTGGTCGTACGAGCCGGTGATCGGCAGCGAGCCTTCCCAGACGTTGTAGATCTCGGTGTGCTGGCCGCCGTGACGCGCCGGACGCCCCACGTCGATCGCGGGCAGCCGCTCCCAGGCGAGGGCGAGGTCGCCGCCGGCCGCGCGCTCCACGGTGAAGGGCACCGGCGAGCCCGCCGCCGAGACCTCGCGGGCCCCCGGACCGTCGTACCAGACGCGCCAGATCCCTGGATTCGTCCCGGTGGCCGACAGATAGATCGTGTCGTCGTTGCCGTGAGCGAGGGCCTGGACCCCGTGCGGGCAGCCGCTGTCCGGAGTGCCGTCGCGGTCCGCGTCCGGATCGAAGAAGGGAGCCGTATGGTCGAGCTGGTCCAGCTCCGGGCCGGTGACGAACGCCTCCCTGACATCGTCGGCGTCGACGCAGGCATAGAGGAGGGCGTTCTGGTGGCGCGCCCCGAGCCGCGTTCCGGTGACCGACACGAGTCCCTCCGGGTCCACCGTGGGCAGATAGGAGACGAGCGGGTCGTCGTAGGCACCGCCCGAGTCTCCGGAGACGAGATCCCACCCGTAGTTGCCGCCCTCGCGCACCGCGTTGATCTCGTCGTCGACCGCTCCGGCGGAGCCGACATCCGCCAGGTAGAGCGTTCCTCCGGCGCGCGAGCTGTTCGGGTTCAGCGCGACGTCCTTGCCGTCCCGGAATCCCTTGGCCCAGACGAGCGTTCCGCTGGGGTTGTCGGCCGGGACCGACCCGTCGAGCTCGGCGCGCAGGACCTTCCCGGCGAGCGAGCCGTCGTCCTGGGCCGACGCCGAGTTCTCGAGGTCCCCCACGCCGACGTACAGCTTGCCGTCCGTGCCGACCGCGAGACCGCCGCCGGGGCGGCAACCGCCCGCCGTCGCTCCCAGGTCGAGGATCGTGCCCTCCCGCCTCAGGGAAGCGCCGTCGAAGCGGACGCGGTCGACCCTGAGGTGACCGTCGGTACCGACGTAAGAAACGAAGGCGAGGCCGGAATCGGCGTAGTCGGGAGCGAAGGCCACATCCAGCAGGCCCGACTCGCATGCGGTCGAGACCTGGATGGAGAGCGTGGCCGCCTCCTTACCACCGGCGAGCACCCGCAGCGTCCCGGTGGTCCGCTCGAGAAGCCACAGCTCCCCCTCGGGCGACTGCTCGATGTCGCCCAGCTCGACCGTGTTGTCCAGCTCCTTGGTGACCTTGAGCCAGTAGGGCAGCACATCGGCGACAAGGGGGGCCGATGCGGCGACCGACACGACGAGACACACCGACAGGACGCGAATCCCTCGCATGACGCCTCCTCCGCTTTGCCTCGGCCAGGCCCGGGGGCACTCAGGCGGGCGGCCGTGATCGCCCAGAGCGTACGCGCACCGGCGTCACGGGCGGCGGGTCATTTACCGCGATCAATCGGCGACGTGATATCGATCAAAATCAGTCTTTCCCGATTGCCCCCGCCGACCGGGGCTTCGCGGCCATCCCGAACCGGAAAGCCCCGGACCTCGGCCGGCGCCGGAATGTCGGTCCGGCTCCCCGCGTCGCGGGGACCCACGCGAGCGGAGCGCTCGCTGCGGCGCCTTCCGGTCGCGGCGCCCGGCCCCCGGGCACGGCTTCCCGCAAGAGTTCCGGCTGCAGCTGAGAACCCGGCTCCAGGGTGAGGGGTCCCGCCACGGGCGGGTAAGAGGCTCGCCGACGCATACAGGTCGGAACATCGATCGCCTCCATCCGCTCCGAGCCGCCGCAGCGTGCTGCGACAGACGTGTGCCGGACCGAACATCGATCCCGGCCATTGGCCCTCCGCCGCCGCAGCGTGCTGCCACAGACGTGTAAAGGGCGAGACATCGATCGCCGCCGTCCGCCGCCGTAGCGCGCAGGCGCATGAAAGCACGAAACTTACGGGCGCGAACTGGCCGGAATAGAATCCGCCCGCGGATCCGCGCGGGCGCGACGCGGACGAAACGGAAGAGGCCGGCTCCAGGCAAGAGTCCCGGCCACAGGTCGGGGGCCCGGCCGCAGCCAAGGGCCTGGCACGGGGATGCGGCAGGCCGAAGGCAAGGGGCCCGGCTGCATGCCGGAAGGCCGGTCCGGACCCCGACGGCCCCGTCACGACGATCGGCACGCCACCTCGCGCGAGGGGCACTCCTGGCGCCTTCTTCTCGGCTGTCGCCGGAGAGTCGTTCCCCGGCCCCGGAGCGACCCGGCGTTGTCGGGGACCGGCGCCCGCCTAGATTCCTCCGGTGGAGGCCCGCTCGGTTTCTCCAAAGCGGTGGGGCGCAGCGGAGATCGATCGGACATGACCCACCTCACCGCCGGTTGGCTCGGCGGAACCACGCCGGACGGATCGGACGCGGACCGCGACCCCGGCGAGCGGCTCCGGCGTGCCCGCGCGTGCGCGAGCGAGGGGCGGCTGCTCCGGGCCGTGTTCCTCTGCCTCGAGGCGCGGGAGGAGCCGCCGGTCGCCGCCGAGGCCAACGCCCTGCTGGCCCGGCTCGCGGACGGTGGCGAAGTGCCGGTTCTGTCGCGCCTGCCCGCCGGCGACCGGGGGCGCGTCCTCGGAGCCGCGCGGCCGCGCCGCCTGCCTGCGGGAGAGATCCTCCCCTATCCCGAAGGCGGCGACTGCCTGCTCCTGATCGCGAGGGGCGAACTCGCCGTGGTGGGACGAGCACCGTGGGGCGGCGAGGTGGAACTGGGGCGCGCCCGCGAAGGAGAGGTGCTGGGCCTTCCCGAGCCGGAGGAAGAGAAGCGGGGGCCCCGCCGGCTCGTCGTCACGCGGCCCGCGGAGTTGATCGAGCTGGAGCGAGGCAGGGTCTGTCAGGGCGGAGGCGCGGAGGCGTGGCGGCGCCTTCTCGAACTCGCCCGGGAGCGCATGCTCAGGTGCGCGGGGGTTCGGCCTTGACGCGGCGTCCGGCGACGGAGCCGCGGGAGGACCTCGAGCGGGAACTCGAGCGCACCCGCGAGGAGCTGTACGCCGCCGAGAGGCGGCTGATCACCGTTCTCGACGGGGTCGGTTGGCTGGCGGTCGGCCTCGCCGCCGACGGGACGATCACCTACGCCAACCCTCACTTTCTCGATCTGAGCGGCTACACCCTGCCGGAGCTTCTCGGACGTCCGTGGCTCGAGACCTTCGTCCCCGAAGGCGACCGTGACCGCGTGCGGCGGGCCCTCGCGGAAGGGCAGGCGGGAAACCGGCCCGTCGTCGAGCACCCGGTCCGATGCCGGTCGGGGGAAGAACGCATCGTCTCCTGGAGCAACACCCCGTTGTCGTCAGGCGCCGGGTTCGCCGGCACATTGTGCGTCGGGCGCGATATCACGGAGGAGCGGCGCCAGGAACGGGCGCTGCGCGAGGCGAACGAGGCTCTCCGGGCCTCGCTGGACGCTCAACGGAAGCTCTCGGCGGAGCTGGAGCGGGCGCGGCGCCGCGCCGAGGCGGCGGCCCGGGCGAAGTCGCTCTTCCTGGCGACGATGAGCCACGAGATTCGAACCCCGATGAACGGGGTGATCGGCATGACGAGCCTCCTGCTCGAATCGCGGCTCACCCGGGAGCAGCGCGAATGCCTCGAGGTGATCGCCACCTCGGCGGAAACCCTGCTGACCATCATCAACGACCTGCTCGATTTTTCGAAGCTGGAAGCGGGGCGCGTCGAGCTGGAGCGGATCGACTTCGACGTCCGGGGAGCTGTCGAGAACGTCTGTGCCCTGCTGGCCCCCCAGGCGCAGGAGAAGGGGCTCGAGCTGGTGTGGATCGTCGAGCCGGACGTCCCGGGGTCGGTCACCGGCGATCCGGGACGGCTGCGCCAGGTCCTCACCAACCTGGTCGGCAACGCCGTGAAGTTCACCGCCAGCGGCGAGGTCGTGCTCCGCGTGGCGCGGGCGGAGCCCGGCCGCCTGCGGTTCACCGTTCGCGACACCGGCATCGGCATTCCGTCGGGCATGGAAGAGAAGCTGTTCCGCCCGTTCTCCCAGGCCGACGCGTCGACGACGCGTCGGTTCGGCGGGACGGGGCTGGGCCTGGCGATCTGCAAGAGCCTCGTCGGCCTCATGGAGGGAGACATCGGGGTCGAGAGCCGGGAGGGGCAGGGCTCGACCTTCTGGTTCACCGCGCGCCTGCCCGATGCGGCGCCACCCCCCACTCCCCGGCTCGAGGGCCTGCGCGGGCGCACCATCCTGATCGCCGACGAGAACGGGGCCGCGCGCGAAGCGATGCGCGCGCTCGTCGTCGAAGCGGTGCCGGCCCCGCGGATCCTGGAGGCCGCCGACGCCGAGGCGCTCGCCGCGTGGCTCTTTGGCGAGCGGCATCCGGCTCCCGCCATCGCCATCGTGGGCGAGTCGCTGGCCGAACCGGCGGCGGCCGCCGCGTCGCGGCTGCGGAACCGGCCGGCGCTCGGAGTCGCGCTTCCCTGGTCGCGGCGCGGCGAGTTCGGCGCTTACCAGCGGGCCGGGTTCTCCGAGTGGATCGGAAAGCCGATCCGCCGGTCGCCCGCCCGCCGCGCCCTGGCCCGCCTCGCCGGCTTGCCGGAGGAAACGTCACGCGGGAGCGCGGCCGCCACCCTCGCGCCCGCGGCAGCGTCTCTGAGGATCCTCGTCGCCGAGGACAACCCGGTGAACCAGAAGGTGGCGGAGCGGATGCTGGCGCGGCTGGGCCACCGCGTGACGCTGGTGGCGAACGGAAAAGCGGCCGTCGAGGCGGTGCGGGCGGAGCGGTTCGACCTCGTGCTGATGGACTGCCAGATGCCCGAACTCGACGGCTACGATGCCACCCGCGCCATCCGGGGGCTGGAGGGAGAATCGGCCGCCACGCCGATCGTGGCCATGACCGCCAACGCGGCCGAGGAGGATCGGGCGGCATGCCTCGCGGCGGGGATGGACGCGGTGCTGGTCAAGCCGTTCCAGCTCCACCAGCTCGCGGCCGTGCTGTCGCGCTGGGCGCCGGAGCCCGCCTCGCGCTGAGGTTACTGGCTCACGCCCCTTCCGCCTGCTCCTCCGGCTCTTCGGGCGGCTCGATGTCGAACGGATCCTGGGGGCGGCGCAGGACGCGCAGCAGAACCACCGAGAGCACCACCAGAACCGCTCCCAGCGCGGCCCACACGGGCCAGAGAACCCGGAGAGGCGGCACGACGCGGGTGTCGGCGTGCCCCAAGAGCACGAAGTGCACGGCCGGCCGGCGTCCCGCCAGCGCCCGCCGGAGGGCTTCGGTCTTCCGCCGCCCGCGGCCGAGTTCGGTGTAGAACCTCTCCCAGAACTCGGGCGCCCAGTCCTCCGGCAACGGCTCGAGCGGAACCAGCGCCGCCCGCGCGCCGCGCTCGACCAGGCGCTCGGCGCCCCGGACGCGCGACGCGGGCGCTTCCACGAATCCGCCCGCGGGATCGAGGGTGACCAGATCGACCTGCGTGGCCCGGCCGATCTCCTCGTCGAGGGCGGCGGCCGTTCCCCCGGGAAGGCCGACGACCACGGTCCGGCCTCCGGCGAGAAGCGGCAGCCGGACGTGGAGAAGGGCGTGGCGGCCCCGGAGCTGCTGGTGCAGCGCGTCCGCGGCGGGCGGCGACAGCCGCGCGACGCGCACGTTCGCTAGGCGCGCCAGCGCCGGCAGCGTCAGCAGTCGGTTCAGGAGAGGATCCGCCTCCGCCGTGAGCGCGAG
>RFHH01000155.1 GCA_003696075.1 Acidobacteriota bacterium | reverse complement strand
GCGGGGATGTCGCCTTCGGGTCATGGCGGAAGGATGGCGAGGTCCGGCGCGTGGGGGAAGGGCCGATCGGCGCGCGCGTCCCGGCTGCGGGAGGTGGCATGGAACGGGCCGCATCTGCGCCCCGCCGGCGCGACAGCGCACCCTTGGGAAAGCACCTCGCACGCTTCGAGCGCCGGCGGGCCGCTCCTGCCTCTGCCCTACGATGGAGAACGCGTACCGGCGGCTCCGGGCCGCCCGCAGATCTTTAGGGCGGTCGCGCTACGGTTCCTGGGGCGTGCCGCCGAGGGCTTTCTGGATAAGCGGCTGGAGTTCCCCTTTGAAGAACATCTCCCGCATGATGTCGCAGCCGCCGATGAACTGGCCGTCGACGTAGAGCTGCGGGATGGTGGGCCAGTTGGAATACTCGCGGATCGCCTGCCACTTCTCGCGGTCCTCGAGCACGTTCACCGCCTTGAACGGCGCCCCGATCTGCCTCAACACGTCGGCGGCCGCGGCGGAAAAGCCGCACCTTGGCTCTTCCGGCGTGCCCTTCATGTAGAGAACGATCTTGTTTTCGGCGATCTCGCGCTTGATCTCGTCCACCACGTCGCGGGGCATCGGATTCCTCACTTTCTCGCTGGTCGCACGGGGCGGTCCCTCATTCGTCGGGCGTCCGAGCGCTGACCGACAGGGCGTGAAGGTCCCCGCCGAGCACGTCCCCGAAGACGGCGTACACCATCCGGTGCCGTTCCACGTAGGACTTGCCCGAAAAGGCCTCGGAGACGACCTCGACCTGATAGTGGTCGCCGCCGCCGGTCATGTCGCTGACTTTCACCCTCGCGCCCGGGAACGCGGCTTCCAGGCGCCGCCGGACCTCCTCCGGTGCGATCATCCAGGGCTCCTCGCCCCGTCCGGCCACCCGGGACGGGGTGCTCCCATTGTGGGGGACCGGATCGCGCTGCGCCACCACCACGCCCTCGATTCGGCTACCATCGGGGGCGGGAGGAACCGACGTGCTGCGCGGGAAGAGCGGCTGGCTCCTCGCTCTGGGAATCGCTGCCGGCGCGGCGGCGGTCTGGGGAATGGCGCGGCGCGGCCCCCGAGCCGCTCCGGACATCGTGCTGATCGTCATCGACTCCCTCCGGGCGGACGAGCTGGACCGGACGGTGGGAGGGCGGCCGGTGATGCCGCACCTGTCCCGGTGGGCCGAGGGAGCCCTCCGGTTCACCGAAGCGCGGGCTCCGAGCTGCTCGACGCCGACCTCGGTGGCCGCGATGCTGACGTCGCTGCCGATTCCGGCGACCCACGTGACGTTCAAGCGCGGCCTGCCCGAAGGGGTGACGACCATCGCGCAGGTGCTTCGAGAGGCCGGCTACCGGACGGCGGCGTATTCGGCGAACCCGAACGTGACCGCGCGGCTCGGATTCGACCGAGGCTTCGACACCATGGTCGAGGCCTACGTGGATCCGGAACTCTCGGAGCGGGTCCGCATCCAACCGCGCCATCCGGGCTGGATCGTGAGGCCGGAGGTGCTGTTCGATCTCGCCTGGAAGGATCTCCATGACGGGGACGACCGGCCTCGCTTCTCCTACATTCACATCCTCCAGCCCCATGCCCCCTACGAGCCACCGCCCCCGCATCGGGATCTGTTCCGCGTGCCCGGTGCGCCGGAGGTCGACGCGAGCATCCCGAGCATCGCGGCCCACGACGACCGCCCGCTCGATCCCAGGTGGCTCGCCGCGCTCCGGGCCCGCTACGACGAGCACGCGCACTATGCCGATGCCGCGGTGGGGAGCTTCCTGGACCGCCTCGGGTCGGATCCACGCTTTTCCCGGGCGGCCGTCGTTGTGCTGAGCGACCACGGTGAGGGGTTCGGGGAGCACCGCAGGCTCTTCCACAACACGACCGTGTACGAGGAGATGCTCCGCATTCCGATGCTGTGGCGCCTGCCGGGCGATGGGCGGCGGCGCGGGAGGAGCGACGCGCGCGTCGATCTGCTCGACGTGGCGCCCACGCTGTGCGCCATCGCGGGTGTCGAGCCGCCCCGCCAGTTCTGGGGGCGGAACCTCCTCGCCGCCGAGCCGACGGCGCACCGGACGTTTCTTGCGGTGGCGCGCCCGCCGGCGCTGCGCTATCCCCCCTTCATCGCGCTTCTCGATTTCCCGACGAAGTTGATCCGGAACGAGCGCACGGGGGAGCAGCGGCTTTTCGACCTGTCGCGCGACCCCTGGGAGCGGCACGATCTGTCTGGGGAGGAGCCGGAGCGGCTTGCGGAGGCGGTGCGGCGCCTCGAGTCCGAGCTGGCGCGCTGCCGCGCGCTCGGGCTGGCGCCGGGTAAGGCGGCTCCTCCGCCCAAAGAGCAGTTGCAGCGGCTGCGTTCGCTAGGGTACGCGGATTGATCCGATGGGTCGGCGCCGCCGCTCAGGCTCCGATCCGCGTCGAGGCGTCGCCGGGCGGCCCGCGGCGCCCGCTCTCCCGGACATCGGCGCCGTGCGGGCCGCGGCCGCCGGCGCCCTCGGGGTGGCACTCCTCGCGTCCGTCCTCGCGCTGGCGTTCGGCGCCGGGCGACTCTGGTCGCTTCCCTCCGGCACCGGTGCCGGCAAAGCCGTCGCGCTCGGCGTGGCGCTCGGCTGCACGCTGTCGGGCGCGCTCTTGGCATGGCGGCGCCTGTCGGACGTCCGCCCGCGGGCGGCCCGCGTCGGCGGAACGATCGCGGTCGCCCTGGCGTTGACCGCGATTCTGAGCCGCATCGTCCCACCCACCTACATCGGCGATTGGCAATGGATCCTGTGGATCGCGGAGGACGGCAAGCCGCTCGGCAAGTGGTACGGCGCCTCGCTCGTCTACGTTTACGGCCACCGGGTGCTGGGCGGACTCGCCGGCCTCACGCCGTTCGAATCGGTGCGCTGGACCTCCGCCGCGTGCGGCGCCGCGACAGCTTGGGTCTGGTATCGGATCGTCGACGGGTTCGGGTGGACGCGCCGGGCGGCTGCGTGGCCGGCGCTGTATCTCTCGGCGTTCGGGGTGATCGGCATCGGGCTCGGCCACCTGGAAGTCTACGCTCCGGTCGGACTGCTGATCGGCCTGTACCTGTGGACCGGCTGGCGCCTTCTCGAGGCCCCCGACCGGCGCCGGTTCTGGGCGTTCGCCGCCGTCGCCGGGCTGGCTACGGGCGCCTACGTGGCGATGCTTCTCCTGGTCCCCGTGACGCTCGCCGTCATCGGGAAGGCGGCATCCGGCCTGCGCGGTTCCGCGGCGAAACGAGGGCTTCTGGCGGTCGCGGCCGTCGCTTTGATGGTCCTGCCGGTGACGGCGGAGAAGGTCGCCGGGCCCGAACCGATTCAGGGCCACCTCATCGACTTCTGGCGGGCCCAGGCCGCGCGGGACGCGGAGCACCTGCCGCGGGCGAAGGCCTTCCAGCCCTCCGACGTCTATTGGCCGCTCGTTCCCAATTTCATGGCACCGAAGTATTGGTTTTCGGGATGGCACCTGAGCGACATCGGCCAGCAGGCGCTGCTGGACGATCGTGCGGGGCTCGCGCTGGCGATCGCGCTCGCGGTGCTGTTGGCCTCGAAGGCTCGCTCGGGCTTTCGCGACCCGCGCGTGGCATTGCCGCTCGCCCTGTCCGCGGTGCTCTTGGCCTACGGGTTCACGGTCGTCAACGGACGGCCGTATCCTTGGGACTGGGATCTGTTCAGCTACGCCGCGCTGCCCGTCAACGTGCTGGCGGCGGGTCTCCTCACCCACCTCCTCGGCGAGCGGCCGCTCGGACGTGTCCCCGAAGCGCTGCTGGCCGCCGCGGGTTTGACGGCGGCGGTCGCGGGCGTCGCGTTCTTCCTCTCGGTGCCCAGGACGCCGTCCGAGTTCGGGCCGCCGCGAGGCGGACTCCGCCTCGCGGTCGTGCCGGAGCGGTTCGCGCTCGCACCGGGGCGCCCCGCTCATCTTTGGCTCTGGTTGGCGAACGACACGGACGAGCCGCGCCACGTGCGTCCCGGCCGGATCACGTACGCCCTGGTCGGGGAATCGGCGTCGTCGGTGCTCAGACAGCCCCCGCGCCGCCGGGCGGTGGTGGGGGGCCGCTGGGTTCCGGCGCACGGCGTCGCCTGCCTGCACGATTTCACCTATGACCCCGCGGCCGTCCGCATCGGTCCCCGGGCCGGGGGAGCGGAGGACCTGCGACCGCTGGCAGCCTCGGCGGGGCCGGACCTTTTCCTCGGTCGGCTGTGGGTGGATCTCGGGCGGGACGGTGGGCGCTTGAGGTCGAACCCCCTGGAGATCGCCACGGCCCCCGCGCATTGAGGCCAGGGTGCCTCGGCGATGGTGCGCCGGTGCCAGCCGGCTCGTTGCCCCGACAGAAGCTTCGGGCATCGGCCGGCTCCGCCTCGCGGGTCCGATCGCAACTCCCCGCGTGCCACCGAGCAAAACCCGGTTTCGCACCGCCGGGAATGTGAGGTGCATCCGCAATGGTGCGTTCCGCCGCCGAACTCGCTGGATGGAGGGAGGTTCCGGTCTCGAGCGGATCGATGACCGGGGATCGGGCGAAAGTGTCCGTCCTCCATCGAGTTGCGCGGCGTTTCGCACCATCGAGGAAGCACCTCCCAACGAGAGTGCATCGCGGATGGGTCGACCGATTCGGCACTCCCCCTTTCGTCCCCCGGTCCGGCGCTCCGGCTCTGGCGCGACAACCGGCTTTCTGTCAGCAAGTTGTGCTCTTCCGCGTCCTCGCCGACCCGGCGGCACCGTCCTTGCTTTCCCTCGGGCGGGGGCACGGCGCCATCGAGGCCAGACGCGCCCCCCACCCCCAACAAGCCCTCCGGCCGGGGACGAACGTCCCCCTCGGTCCCCGGCCGGAGGGCGCTTTCGGGGAACCAGTGCGGGCGCCGGTCCCCGGCAAAAAAGGGGAGCGCGCCCCCGCAGAAAGGCCGAAGCGAAGATGACCGGAACGACGAACGCGATGAGACGCGACGAGCTCGCGGGCGGCGAAGCCGCCGCGAGCGAACCCCTCGTCCGGCCCCTGGACGAGCACAACCGGCGGCTTCTCGAACGAGTCCACCCCCCCGGATGGGTCAACCCCGACCCGGCGGACCGGTACAACCTCGTCGTCATCGGAGGCGGCACCGCCGGGCTGGTCACGGCCGCGGGAGCGGCCGGTCTCGGGGCCCGTGTGGCGCTCGTCGAGCGCCACCTGCTCGGAGGGGATTGCCTGAACGTGGGCTGCGTCCCGTCGAAGGCGATCATCCGCGCGGCCCGCGCCCGCGCGGCGGTGGACGAGGCCCCCCGGTACGGCGTGGAGGTTCCCGGGGAGCCCCGCGTCGACTTCGCCGCCGTGATGGCACGCATGCGCCGCCTCCGGGCTTCGATCGGCGAGCACGACTCCGCTCAGCGGTTCGCATCCTTGGGCGTCGACGTTTTCCTCGGCGACGCGCGGTTCGTCGGCCGCGATGCGGTGGAGGTCGCCGGCCGGCGGCTCCGGTTCCGCAAGGCGTGCATCGCGACCGGCCGGCGTGCCGCCGAGCTCCCGATCCCGGGGCTGGCCGAAGCCGGCTATCTGACGAACGAGACGCTGTTCGAGCTGACGGAGCTGCCGCCGCGGCTGGTGGTCATCGGCGGCGGGCCGATCGGTTGCGAGATGGCGCAGGCATTCCGCCGTTTCGGCTCGCGGGTCACGCTGCTCGAGGCCGCCCCGAGGATCCTCGTCCGCGACGATCCCGATGCGGCCGAGCGCGTGCGCCGCTCGCTGGAGGCCGACGGCGTCGAGATCGTCCTCTCCTCGGCAGTCAAGCGCGTCGAGAAGACCCCCGGCGGCCGCACCGTCGTCTTCGAGGCGAACGGCGCCGAGCGAGGGGTCGAAGCCGACGCGATTCTCGTGTCGGTGGGACGAAAACCGAACGTGGAGGGGCTCGACCTCGACCGCGCCGGTGTCGCGTGGGATCCGCGGAAGGGCATCCTCGTTTCCGATCGGCTCCGGACCACCAACCCGAACATCTTCGCCGCCGGCGACATCGCGTCCGCCTTCCAGTTCACCCACGCTGCCGACGCGATGGCGAGGATCGTGATCCAGAACGCCCTGTTCCCGTTCAAGGCGAAGGCCAGCGCCCTCACCATGCCTTGGTGCACCTACACCGACCCCGAGCTGGCCCACGTCGGGCTCCTGCCGGAGCAGGCCGAGGAGCGCGGCATCGCCGTCGACACCTTCGAAATGCCGTTCCGCGAGGTGGATCGCGCCGTCCTCGAAGGGGATGAAGAGGGCCTGGCCAAGGTGCACGTGGAGCGCGGCACCGACCGTATCGTGGGCGCGACGGTCGTCGCACGGCACGCCGGGGAGATGATCGGCGAGATGGCCCTGGCGATGACCGCGGGTTGCGGTCTCAAGACCGTGGCCCGGACGATCCATCCCTACCCGACGCAGGCCGAGGTGTGGCGGAAGATCGGTGACGCGTACAATCGCACCCGACTCCGGCCCTTCATGAAGCGCGTCCTGGGGAGGTACCTGGCGTGGCGGCGATGAGGCGCTCCGCGAAAGTGGCTCTCGTTCTCGCGCTGCTCGCCACCGGTGGCGCCGCGGCCGCACCCGGAGACCGGTGCGCCGTTCCGCCGGAACCCATCGGAACGGGGCTGCACGCCGGCTGGGACCGCCTGTTGCGGGCGTTCGTCGCCGGCGGCGAAGTCGACTATGCCTGTCTCAAGCGCTACGAGCGCGAACTCGACGAGTACCTCGCCGCCCTGGCGGAAGCCGACCCCGAGACGGGATCGGTCGACGCTCGAAAAGCGCTGTGGATCAACGCGTACAACGCTTTCACCACCAAGCTGATCCTCGAACGCTACCCCGGGATCGCCAGCATCAAGGAGATCGCGCGCAAAGACCGCTGGCTCGCGCGGCGCTGGGACGTCGGCGGGACGCTCTATTCCCTCGACGAGATCGAGCACCAAATCCTGCGCAAGCGGTTCGGCGATCCGCGGATTCACTTCGCCATCGTCTGCGCCTCCCGCTCCTGCCCCGACCTGGCCCCCGAGGCCTACTCGGCCGAACGGCTCGACGAGCAGCTCGACCGGGCGGCCCGCTCGTTCCTCGCGGACGAGCGGAAGGGTGCCCGGACGGCCGTGGAGCGGGGCTGGTTCGGCGGGAAGCGGCCGACGCTCTACCTCTCGTCGATCTTCAAGTGGTTCGCGGAGGATTTCCAGAAGAGCGGCGGCAGCGTGGTCGACTTCGTCTTACCGTTCCTCGAGCCGGAAGACCGCGCGTTCGTCCGGCTCCATCGCGGGCAGCTTGCCGTCGCGTACCTCGACTACGACTGGTCGCTCAACGGACGATGATGGACGGCACGCGCCAGCTCACGATCGGGGTCGTGATCCCGACGCTGGACGAGGAAGAGGAGATCGCCGGCTGCCTCGACGCCCTGCGAGGCAACGCCGGCCCGCTGGACGTCGTCGTCGCCGACGGGGGAAGCTCCGACCGGACTGTGGAGCTGGCGAGCCGGTCTCCAGGCGTTCGGGTGCTCTGCGCGGAGCGGGGACGGGCGCGACAGATGAATGCGGGGGCGCGGGCGGCCCGCGGGGACGTCCTCTGGTTCCTCCACGCCGACACGCGCCCCGGTCCCGCCTGCGCCGATGCGATCCGCCGGGCGGCGGCTCGCGGAGCGCGGTGGGGCTGCTTCCGCTTCGCGGTTGCCGGGGCCCGCCTCCCGGACCGCATCCTCGAGGCGGCGGTGCGCTTGCGGACCCGCCTCCTGCACCTGCCCTACGGCGACCAGGGGCTGTTCGTCGAACGGACCCTGTTCGAGCGCGTCGGCGGCTACCCCGACTGGCCGTTGCTGGAGGACGTTGGGCTGGTGCGGCGGCTCGCGCGGAAACATCCCCCCGCGCTGCTCCCTGTGCCGCTGCCGACTTCCCCACGGCGCTACCGGAGGGATGGATACATTTCGACGATCTGGCGGCATCAGGTCGTCCTGGCGGGATTCATGCTCGGCCGCGATCCGGCGCGGCTGACGCGCTGGCGCGGGCCTGGCCGCAAGCAGAACATCCAGGAATTCCGGGGAGGCCGGGAGCGGAGGGAGCGCTCGTCCGGCCTCGCCGCGAGGGGACACGGACGATGACCCTGGACGGTGACACTCTTCTCTACGCTCCGGATCGCATCGACGTGGAGCGGCGGGACGGACTGTACGTCTTGATCGATCCATCCGGGCCGAACTGGTTGGCCACCGATGCCCGAGGGGCGGCGATCCTGGAGACCTTCCGGGGCGGTCGGCCCCTGTCGGCCGCTGTCCGGGACTACTCCGCCCGCCACCGGCTCGAGTGGCACGTCGCCTGGCAGCACGTCGATACCGTGGTCAGGGACGCGCTGCGACAGGGATTCGTCGCGACGGCGCCGCCGATGCCGAAGCCCTATCCGGGGAGAGCGCCATGGCTCGAGAACGCTTCCCTCGATGAGCTGTGGTTGCACACGAACAACTCTTGCAATCTGTCGTGCCGTCACTGCCTCGTCTCGTCCGGGCCGGACGGCGACCGGGGGTTGCCGGCGGAGACGCTCGTCGACGTCATCCGGCAGGCTCGCGCGCTCGGCGTGCGCCGCTTCTACTTCACGGGCGGCGAGCCCACCGCGCGCCCCGACTTCGTCGAGCTGTGCCGGGAGGCTCTGGCCGACCCCGACGCGGAACTCGCCGTCCTCACCAACGGCACCCTGCTGGACGATCGCCGGCTCTCCCGCATGCAGTCCCTGGACCGGAGCCGCATGCGGCTCCAGATCAGCCTGGACGGGGCAAGCCCGGCCGTCAACGACGCCATCCGCGGCCGCGGCACGTTCGAGCGCATCGTCGCCGGCATCCGCCGGGCCGCCGCGGCGGGCTGGCCGGTGACCGTGACGACGACGATCACCCGCGCGAACGCCGACGACGTGCCGGAGGTGACGAGGCTGCTCGCGCGCCTCGGGGTGCAGAACCATCACCTCCTGTGGCTCCACAAGAGGGGGCGCGCCGCCGGCGAGGCGCCGGACACGACGCCCGAGGTTTCGCGGGTGATCGAGGTGGTGCGGGCCTGCCGTCGCGCGGGCCGCGAAGTGGGGGTGACGATCGACAACTGGGAGGCGATCCGCGCCCGGGTCAACGCTCCGGCGGGTGTCCGTCGCGACCTGTCCAACGCCTGCGTGTCGAGTCTGTGTGTCTACTCGGACGGGACCGTCTACCCGTCGGCGGCGATGGCCGGTGTCCCGGAGCTGGCCTGCGGATCGATCCTCGAGGCACCGCTCGGCCGGATCCTCTCCGAGAGCGAGGTGGCGCGCCGCTTCCGGGCGGCGACGGTGGAGCAGAAGCCGCTCTGCGGAGACTGCCCGTTCAAGTTTCTCTGCGGAGGAGGTGACATCGAGCACGCCTACTTCTACGGAGGATCCATCCTCGCGCACGATCCGTACTGCGAGCTTCACAAGGCGATGATCACCGACGCCCTGTTCGACCGTGCGCTCGAGCGGAAGGCCGTGCTCAGCGACGGGGAAGCCGGCTACTCCGCTCCGCTGGCCATCACCGCGATGGGGGAGGGGACGATCCACTGTGCCACCGGCGAGCCGGTTCCGGAAGTGGTCACCTCGCATTCCGAGTGCGTCCGCTCCTTCGAGATCGACGAGCCCCGCCGGCTGGTGCGGGAGTTCTACGGTGCGGCGGCGGCCGCGCCGCAGGCGGAGCTTTGCTGCCCGGTGCGACCCGAGCCGGAAGATGTCGCCCACATCCCCCGGAAGGTCCTCGACCGCTTCTACGGCTGCGGCTCGCCGATCGCCGACGCCGACGTCCGCCCCGGGGAGACGACGCTGGACCTCGGATCGGGGGCGGGCATCGATGTCTTCATCTGCGCCCGGAAGGTGGGTCCGGAGGGCCGGGCCATCGGCGTCGATATGACCGACGAGATGCTCGAGATCGCCCGGGAGAGCCAGCGGGAGGTGGCGGAGCGTCTCGGCTACGATGTCGTCGAATTCCGCAAAGGGTTCCTCGAGGAGATCCCGGTCGACGACGAGACGGTCGACCTCGTCACCTCGAACTGCGTCATCAACCTCTCACCGGACAAGAAGCGCGTCTTCCGCGAGATGTGGCGCGTGCTGAAGGATCACGGGCGCATCGTCGTCTCCGATATCGTTTCCGACGAAGCCGTGCCGCCGGAGCAGCGCCGGGATCCGAGGCTGTGGGGGGAGTGCATCAGCGGGGCGCTCACGGAGGAAGAGTTCCTCCTGTACCTCGAGCGTTGCGGCTTCCACGGGATCGAGGTGCTGCGCAAGACGTTCTGGAGGGAGGTGTCGGGCTACCGGTTCCACTCGATCACCGTGCGCGCCTTCAAGTTCCGCAAGAAGAGTGGCTGTGTCTACGCCGGGCAGCGGGCGGTCTACCTCGGGCCGTTCAAGGGGGTGACCGACGAGGAGGGCCACTTCTTCCCCCGCGGCGTCCCGGTCGAGGTCTGCACCGACACGGCCGCGAAGCTGAGCCACCCGCCGTACGCGGGCTCCTTCCTCATCGAGGGCGAGCCGGCCGGCGAGGGGAGCGGTTGCGGTCCGGGATGCTGCTGAGCGATGGACCTGAGCCCCGCCAGCGATCGGCTTCTCCTGTTCGTCCGCGAGCCGGCACCGGGACGGGCGAAGACGCGCCTCGTCCCGGCGCTGGGACCGCACGGCGCGGCGGCCCTGTACCGCCGCCTTGCCGAGCACACCGCCCGGGAGACGGCGGCACTGGCGCGGGACGGGGCGAGCGTCACGGTTCTCGTCGATCCCCCGGCCGCGCTTCCCGCAGTGGCCGAGTGGCTCGGACACCGGTTCACCTATCGGCCGCAAGCGGAAGGCGACCTCGGCGCGCGGCTCGCGGCGGCGTTCGCCGAGGCGTTCGGGGAGGGGGCGCGTCGCGTGGTCGCGATCGGGAGCGACTGCCCGGGACTGGACCGGCACCGCCTCCACGAGGCCTTCGCCAAGCTGTTGGGCCACGACGCCGTGCTGGGCCCGGCGGTCGACGGCGGTTACTACCTCCTGGGCCTGTCCCGTCCCGTGGTCGAGGTCTTTCGGGACATTCCCTGGAGCACCGGGCAAACGCTCGCCGCGACGCGCGCGCGTCTGAGCGAGGCGCACGCCACCGTCGCCTTGCTCGGAGAGCTGCGCGACGTCGACACGCCGGAGGATCTGGCGGCCGCATCGGCGGCCCACCCCTGGCTGGACCCGCTCCGCGAGGCGGGCGGACCGCACGGGCGGGACGAGGGCGTCCGGCGGACGCCGAGGAGACAGCGATGAGAGGAACGGCAATCGGCCGGGCAGCCCGCTGGGCGCTCCTTCTGGCGGCGGCGGCCGCGCCTGGCACGGCCCAGCCGCGGAAGCCGCCGGCCGTGTTCGGCATCTTCGACGGCGACCCGATGTACACGGTGCTTCCCCCGGGGGCGATTCCGGCGATCGAGGCGCCGCGGTTCGTCACCGGAAAGGACGCCGAGGCGCAGATGTTGCCGGACGAGCCGGTTCTGGGGGTGGTGGTCGGCGGCGAGGCGCACGCCTACTCGCTCTGGCACCTGGACGCTCACGAGATCGTCAACGACGCCGCGGGAAACACGCTCTTCGCCGCCAGCTGGTGACCTCTGTGCCACACGGGCGTGGTTCACGTCCGCCAGATCGAAGGCCGGCGTCTGACGTTCATCGTTTCCGGAAAGCTCTGGCGCAACAGCCTCGTCATGCAGGACAAGGAGACCGGCACGCTGTGGAGCCACGTCACGGGAGAGGCGCTGCACGGCCCGCTCGCAGGCCACCGCCTGCGCATGCTTCCCGTGGTGCAGACGACGTGGCGCCGGTGGTACGCCGAACACCCCGATACGAAGCTGCTCGCCAAGCCGCACGAAATCCGGAGTTCCCGCTACGCCGACTACTTCCGGGACAAGCGGCGCGCCGGCCTGTTCCGTACCGAGTGGCTGCGGCGTAAGATGCCGGCGAAGACGCTGGTCCACGGGATCCGGATCGGACCCCACGCTCTCGCGGTGCGGGACGACCGACTGAAGAGGGGCCGGTTCGTGCAGGCGGAGCTGGGCGGCGAGCCGGTCGTCATCGTGCGCGCCGCCGACGGTGGGGTCCGGGCGTTCGCCGCCCGCGCCGACGGACACCGCCTGACCTTCCGTCGCGGGAAGAAGGGTGTGGTGACCGACCGGGAGACCGGATCGCGGTGGGATCTCGCCCGAGGAATGGCCGCGGCGGGGCCCTTGAAGGGGACCCGCCTCGAGGAGTTGCCCGTCCAGCCGGCGTTCTGGTTCGCGTGGAGCGCCTTCTTCCCGAACACCGCTGTGGTCGATCCCTCCTAGCCCCGAATCTTCATCGGACCTCGAGGCGAAGCGCCTCAGGTCCCGTCGGACGGCCCGCACGGAGGTCCGAGCGCCCGAGCCGGACGCCCCGACCCGGATGGAGGGCCCCGCTTCCGGCTTGGACGCGCTAAGCGCGGCCAAACGGATTGCCGGACAGTCCAGTGGACTGTCCGGCCGCGGGACAGGCCCCGCTTCCGGCTTGGCCGCGCTGAGCGCGGGCAAACGGATTGCCGGACAGTCCAGTGGACTGTCCGGCCGCGGGACAGGCCCCGCTTCCGGCTTGGCCGCGCTGAGCG
>RFHH01000154.1 GCA_003696075.1 Acidobacteriota bacterium | reverse complement strand
GGGCAGGAGAGGGCGCCGCCGCCGCCCCGGACGCTGGCGCGGCGTGAAGGGGTGGCTTCCGGGTGCGTTGACGCTCGGGAACCTGATGGCGGGGTACGCGGCCATCCTCATGGCCACCGAGCACCACTACCTCATCGCGTGGTGGCTCGTTTTCGCCGCGGCGGTGCTCGACGGACTCGACGGGCGTGTGGCGCGCCTGACGGGGACGACGAGCGGCTTCGGGGGGGAGCTGGATTCGCTCTGCGACGCGGTCTCCTTCGCGGTCGCGCCGTCCCTCCTGGCGTTCCACATGGGGGTCGGCGGGCTGGGACGGGCCGGCTGGGCCGCCTGCTTCCTCTTCACGGCCTGCGGGGTGATCCGTCTCGCCCGATTCAACGCCGCAACCACCGGCGGCGAGGACTTCGTGGGGCTGCCGATCCCGACGGCCGCCGCGGTGGCGGCGGCTCCGGCACTCCTGACCCACGGAGAGCCGATCCCGCCGGCGTTCGTTCCGGTGCACGCCGCGGTTCTCCTGGTGACCGCCCTGCTGATGGTCAGCCGGCTCCGCTACCCCGCGTTCAAGTCGCTTCGGTTCGGTCCCAAGCCCTACCGGGTGCTGGCGTTGTGGGCGGCGATCCTCGCCGGATTCCTGGCCTTCGCCGAGTGGATGCTCCCGGCGCTGATCCTGGGATACCTGCTCACGCCGGCGGTCCGGCGCTGGCGGGCGCGCCGCGCGGCGGCGCGGCCCCCCCAAGCCCCCGACGAGCCAGGGCCGGCGGCGGAGATCGAGCCGGCCGGGCGCCAGGATGCCGTTCTCTAGCCGGCGGCTCCCCGTTTGCCGCGCGAGAGCGGCCGGCGCTACGATGCCCGCGGGATTCGAGCCGGACGTGGAGCCCGTATGAACCCGATTCGGAGATCGCCGGCGGCGAGACGCCTCGGGCCGCGCCGCCGCCTCGCGGCCGGCTTGTGGACCCTTCTCCTGCTCTTCCTGGCGAGTCCCCCGGCCGCCGTGCCGCAGGAGGAAGAAGACGAACGCGCCGCGTTGGCGGGCGAGATCGATCCGATCGAGTCGGAGCGGCTGGCGGCGGCCCTCGCGGGCATCGAGGAGCAGGCGGGGGTCAACGCCCGGATCCTGGAAGACGCGGCGAGAAAGTACCGCGCCGCGGTCATCAAGCGGAACGAGCTGCGCCGCGCCCTCGATCAGGCGCAGGAAGCGCTCGACCGGGAGGCGACCCATCCCCTCGATCTCAGTGTCGAGCGCCTCGAGGAGCTCCAGGAGGCGGTGCGGCGGGCGCGGGTGGAGGCGGAGATCGCCGAGCGCGACGCCGAGGCGCGTCTTCGCGAGATCGCGCGGTTGATCGCGGAACGGAACGTCCTGGCGGCCCGCGTGGCGGAGCTGCGGGCCAAGCTGCCGGAGACGCGCGAGCTCCTCACCGGCGTCTGGGAGGTGCGCTGGCTGCCGCAGAACTCGGTCGGGACGTTCTATCTCGATCAGTCGGGGACGCTCGTGACGGGGCGGTACCGGTTCGGCACGATGGGGAGCGGGAGTCTTCAGGGCACCTTCGTCGGGGGGAAGGTCTTCCTGCAGAGAATCGATGCCGAGCGGGGGCGCGACGCCGAGCTCGAGGGTGCCCTCGACCCGGACGGCAGCCGGATCCGCGGCACGTGGCAGATGTACGAGCTGGTGCAGGGCGGACTGCCGCGCGGCCACTGGGTGGCGCGGCGGATCCGGTAGTGCGGCCCCGGGCGCGCGTGCCGCAGCGGGAGGCGGCGACGCGAATGGAAGAGCCGCGGGGGCGGGGGGACGCCTACGCGCTGTTCGTCGCGCGGCGTTTCCTTCGCGCGCGCCGGCAGGGATTTCTCTCCCTCATCAGCATCCTGTCGGCCTCGAGCTTCCTGCTCGGTGTCGCGTCGCTGATCCTCGCCCTGGCGCTGATGACCGGATTTCAGGGGGATGTCATCCACCGGATCCTCGGCTCCAACGCCCACGGCCTGGTCTTTGCGGCCGACGGGGCGCCGATCGAGCGGGCGCGGGAGCTCGCGGAGCGGGTCCGGGCCGTCCCGGGGGTGGTCGCCGCGGAACCGGTGGTGCAAGGCTATGCCGGGATCGCGGCCCAAGGCGGACTGGTGCAGTGGTCCTCTGTGCAGGGCATCCTCCCGGAGTACGGCGGCACCGTCACCGGACTCGACGAGCGAATGGTCGAGGGGAGTCTGGACGATCTGGTCCGCCCGACCGCTTCCGGCCGGCCGGCGATCGTGCTGGGCTCCGACCTCGCCCGCAAGCTGGGCGTCCTCCGCGGCGACATCGTGAGACTGATCGTTCCGAAGCTGCGCTTGACGCCCTGGGGGGTCTCGATCCGGCGGCCTGCGGCCGAGGTCGTCGGCACCTTCGCCACCGGGTTCTACGAGTACGACACCTCGTGGTCGTTCGTTTCCCTCGAGGAGGGGCGGCGCCTGTTCGACGCCGAGCCCGAGGGCTGCCACTGGATCGCCTTCCGCGTGGCGGATCTCGACCGGCTCGCCGAGGTGGAGCAGGCGATCGAGGACGCGGTGGGGCCGGGGTACCTCGTCAGCGACATCCTGGAGCAGAACAAGCCCTACTTCTCCGCGCTGCGCCTGGAGAAGCTGCTCATCTCGCTGTCGATCGGGTTGATCGTCCTCGTCGCCGCCTTCGGGGTCATCATCACCCTGATCCTCACCGTGACGCAGAAGGTCCGGGAGATCGGCGTACTCTCGGCTCTCGGCGCCACGCCGCGAGGCATCCTCAAGATCTTCGTCTACCAGGGCCTGGCCATGGGTCTGCTGGGCACGGCGGCGGGCGCGGCGCTCGGCTGCGGGCTCGCCTGGTATCTCGACCGCTACCGGGTCATCGGGCTCGACCCGGAGGTCTACCTCCTGGATCACCTCCCGTTCGTGGTCCAGGCGGCGGACCTGGCGTGGGTGGTCGGCATCGCGGTGGTCGTCGCGCTTCTCGCCACGATCTATCCCGCCTGGCGGGCGGCCCGCCTGGATCCGGTGGAGGCGCTGCGACGTGACTGAGCGGCCCCCGATCGTGGAGGCGCGCGGTCTCCGGAAGGAGTATCGCCGGAGCGTCGCGGGCGGAGTCGAGCGGATCCGGGTGCTGGCCGGGGCCGACCTCGTCGTGTCGGCCGGGGAGGCCGTGGCGGTCCAGGGGCAGTCCGGGGTCGGTAAGACGACGCTTCTCAACATCTTGGGGGGGCTGGCGCGGCCCGACGGGGGAACGCTCCTGTTCCGCGGGCGCCCCCTGCCGGATGGGCCTGCGGCCCGGGCCCGGTGGCGCCGGCGCGAGGTGGGCTTCATCTTTCAGTTTCATGGATTGCTTGCCGAGTTCACGGCCACCGAGAACGTCGCCCTGGCGGCGCTCATCGCTGGCCGGAGGAAGCGCTTCGCCCTGGAGCGGGCGCGGGAGCTGCTGGAAGAGCTGGGGTTGGGCGGCCGAGCGGATCACTACCCGGACGAACTCTCGGGCGGCGAGCAGCAGCGGGTGGCGGTGGCGCGGGCCCTCGTCAACGGGCCGTCGCTCGTCCTGGCGGACGAGCCGACGGGAAACCTGGATCCGCACACCGGCGAGCAGGTGGTGGAGGTCATCGGCCGGCTGCAGGAGCGGCACGGTTTCGCTCTCGTCATTGCGACGCACAGCGACCGACTGGCGCGCCGCTGCCATCGTGTTCTACAAATGGAAGAGGGGCGGCTCGGACCACCCCGGCGGAACGGCGCCGGCGAGTTGGACCGCGAGGCGATGAAACGATGATCGAGCAGTTCACCGAGAAGGCCAAGCGCGTCCTGTTCCTCGCCCGGTACGAGGCGACCCAGCGCGGCGCCCCGGTGATCGGCACCGAGCACATCTTGATCGGGCTGCTCCGCGAGGACGATCCACTGGTCCGCGAGCTGTTCCACCGGAGCAACATCTCGGTGGACCTCCTGCGGACCGAGATGGAAAGCCGGCAGAGCGGCATCATGCAGGTCTCGCGGGGCGTGGACATCCCGTTCAGCGACGAGGCGAAGCGGGTCCTCGAATGCGCCCAGGAGGAGGCGCGGGGGATCATGTCGCCCACGGTGGACGTGGAGCACCTGCTGCTGGGCCTGATCCGGGTCGACGACGCTCCCGCCGGGCGCCTGCTCGGCGAGCGTGGAATGCGCCTGTACACGGTCCGCGAGGACATCATCAACCTCGCCAAGCGAAAGGCGGTCTCGGCGCCCAAGAACGGCAAGAAGAAGAAGGAAACGCCGTTCCTGGACGAGTTCAGCCGGGAAATGACGAAGATCGCCGCGGAAGGCGGCTACGACCCGCTGATCGGCCGCGAGGTCGAGCTCGAGCGCGTGATCCAGGTCCTCTCGCGGCGCCGCAAGAACAATCCGGTGCTCCTGGGGGAGCCCGGGGTCGGCAAGACGGCGATCGTGGAGGGTCTCGCGAAACGGATCGTCGACGGCGACGTGCCCCCATCGCTGAGCGGGAAGAGGATCCTGGCCCTCGACCTGTCGCTGGTGGTCGCGGGCACGAAGTATCGGGGGCAGTTCGAGGAGCGGCTGAAGGGAATCATCCAGGAGCTCGTCGCCGCGAAGGACGTGATCCTGTTCATCGACGAGATCCACTCGCTCATCGGCGCCGGCTCGGCCGAGGGATCGCTCGACGCGGCGAACATCCTCAAGCCGACGCTCAGCCGGGGGGAGGTCCAGTGCATCGGGGCCACCACCCCCCGCGACTACCACAAGCACATCGAACGCGACCGGGCGCTGGTGCGCCGCTTCCAGCCGATCAAGATCCATCCGCCCACCGAAGAGGAGACGATCGAGGTCCTCCACGGGATCAAGGAGCGGTACGAGCACTTCCACGGCGTCAAGTACGACGACGAGGCGATCCGCGCAGCGGTCTACCAGTCCAACCGCTACATCAACGACCGCTTCCTTCCCGACAAGGCGATCGACGTCATCGATGAAGCGGGAGCGTGGGTCAAGCTGCGGAAGCGCACCTCCTATCGGGCTCTCCGGGAGGTGGAAAAGGAGATCCAGAAGGCCGTCGAGGGGATGAAGGCCGCGCTGGCCCGCAAGGACTTCGACGAGGCCGTGAAGTGGCACGACAAGGAGGTCGCGCTGCGGGAGCGGGCCGACGAGCTTCGCCGGGAGGCCGAGCGGGAGGCGCGCACGATCATCCGGGTCGAGCGGTCCGACGTCGAGGAAGTCATCGCCAAGTGGACCGGCATTCCGGTGACACGGGTCGCCGAAAAGGAGGTGGAGAGGCTCCTGAGGATGGAGGAGCATCTGCACCGCCGCGTGGTGGGCCAGCACGAGGCGATCTCGGCGCTGGCGCGGGCGATCCGGCGGTCGCGCGCCGGCTTGAAGAATCCGCGCCGGCCGGTGGGATCGTTCGTGTTCCTGGGCCCGACCGGGGTGGGCAAGACCGAGCTGGCCAAGAGCCTCGCCGAGTTCCTTTTCGGCGACGAGCGCTCGATGATCCGCTTCGACATGTCCGAGTACATGGAGAAGCACGCGGTGGCGAAGATGATCGGATCGCCCCCGGGCTACGTGGGCCACGAGGAGGGCGGCCAGCTCACCGAGCGGATCAAGCGCCACCCGTACTCGGTCGTGCTGCTGGACGAGATCGAGAAGGCGCACCCCGACGTGCTCAACATCCTCCTGCAGGTTCTCGACGACGGCCAGATCACGGACGCCTACGGCGATACGGTCGACTTCAAGCACGCGATCATCATCATGACCTCGAACATCGGCTCCGCGGCGCTGGTGAACAAGGCGCGACTCGGCTTCGCCGCAGAGCGCGACGTCGCCGAGGGGCGGCGGGCGCGGCGGGAGACGGTGTTCGCCGAGCTGAAGAAGACGCTGCCCCCGGAGTTCATCAACCGTGTCGACGAGATCATCGTCTTCGATCCTCTCTCCGACGAGGAGCTGCTGGAAATCACCAAGATGATGGTCGCCCAGCTGAACGAGACGCTCGCGGACAAAGGAATCCGGCTCGTTCCGCGCGAAGAGGTCTACCGCTGGATCGTCGAGACGACCTGCAAGGACCGCTCGTACGGAGCGCGACCGCTGCGCCGGGCCATCCAGCGGTACTTCGAGGACGCGATCTCCGAACGCGTCATCCAGGGTGACCTGACGGGGGCGGGGGACATCGAGGTCTCCGTCGGCGACGACGACACGCTCGAGTTCCGGAACGTCATGGCGCCGGCGTAGCGGCCCCCGCGCACTCGCGCCCTTCCGCCGCGCCTTGGTCCCCGGCGCCGTCCGGCGATCCGGGGTAGAATGCCCGCCGCACCTAACTCGCGGTGCGACAAAGGAGTTGCGCATGAGGAACCGCTTGCTGCTCCGGGCGGCGGCGCTGCTCGCGCCGGCCGCCTTGCTCGCCCCCGCGGGGCCCGCGGCGGCGCAGTCCCAGACGGTGAAGATCGGGGTCTTCGATCCCCAGCGCGTGCTGCAGGAGACGGCGGAAGGGGCCCGGCTGCAGGCGCGCCTGTCGGCGCTGCAGGAGAAGCGCCGGAAGGAGATCGAGGAACTGCAGAACGAGATCCGCTCGGAGGAGCAGGAGTTCCTGGCCAGCGCGGCGAGCCTGTCGGCCGAGAAGCTCAAGGAGCGGCAGCTGCAGATCGAGCGGAAGAAGTTCGACCTGGAGAGTATGCAGAAGGCGGCGACCCGCGAACTGCAGCTGGAGATGGAGCAAGCGCGGAGCCAGTTCGAAAAGCGGCTTCTCGAGGTCGTGCAGAAGCTCGGACGGGAGCAGGGCTTCACGCTCATCCTGCAGAACGACCTCGTCGGCTACTACGCCCCCTCCATCGACGTCACGGAGGAGCTGATCAGGCGCGTCGACGAGGCGACCGGCGACGGCCAGGGGTCGTGATCCCGCGCGGCGCGCGTCCGTGGCTCCTCAAGGATCTCGCGCAGCGGCTCGGCGCGGCGTGGTCGGGGGACGGCACGCAGCGCCTCGAGCGGGCGGCGCCGCTCGAGACAGCGGACGCGACGGCCCTCGCCGCGGTGTACGACCGCCGGTTGCTGGACCGCGCCCGGACCAGTCGGGCGGGTGCGCTGGTGGTCGCGGAGGATCTGGCGGGGGAGCTCGAAGGACGGGCGCTGATCGTCAGCGCGGCGCCGAAGGCGCTGTTCGCCCGCGCGATCGAGCTTCTGCACCCGCCGGTGCCGGCGGCACCGGGGATCCATCCCTCGGCGGTGGTCGCGGCGGATGCCG
>RFHH01000153.1 GCA_003696075.1 Acidobacteriota bacterium | reverse complement strand
GTCAAGGACCGCCCGGTGAACGGCGCCCCCGAGGGCGCGGTGGCGGTCCCTCTGCCGGCCGCCGTCCCGGCCGCCCCGGCCGCGCCGACCCCGCCCGCCCCCGAGACCGCTCCCGCCGGTGCGGCGGTGGAGAAGGCGCCTGCGGCCGCGGAGGCCGAGATCCACGAGCAGAAGGCGCCGATGGTCGGGACCTTCTACCGGGCGCCCAGCCCGGAGGCGAAGCCGTTCGTCTCCGTCGGGGACCACGTCGAGGCCGGCCAGACGCTGTGCATCATCGAGGCGATGAAGCTGATGAACGAGATCGAGGCCGAGGTCTCCGGCACGATCGTGGACATTCCCGTCGAGAACGCGCAGCCGGTCGAGTACGGCGAGGTGCTGTTCCGGATCCGGAAGGATGCGTGAAACCGGGCGGCCATGCCGAGCGGTCCGGGGACCGAAACGCCGCGCCGCGGCCAGGCCGGACGCCTGCGGGGGAGTTCGGTAGGTGTTCGAAAGGATTCTCATCGCCAACCGGGGCGAGATCGCCCTCCGCATCATCTGGGCCTGCCGGGAACTCGGTATCAAGACGGTGGCGGTGCACAGCGACGTCGACCGGGATTCGCTGCACGTCCGGTTCGCGGACGAGGACATCTGCATCGGCCCGGCGCGCAGCTCCGATTCCTACCTGAACATCACGGCCATCATCTCGGCCGCGGAGGTCACCGGGGCGGACGCCATCCACCCAGGCTACGGATTCCTCGCCGAGAACGCCCACTTCGCCGAGGTCTGCGCCGAGTGCGGAATCACCTTCATCGGGCCGCGGCCGGAGACGATCCGCAGTATGGGCGACAAGGTCGAGGCCCGCAGGACGATGATCGCGGCGGGCGTCCCGGTGCTGCCGGGCAGCGAGGGAACCGTCGACGACCCCGAGGCCGCCCGGAAGATCGCCGCGGAGGTCGGCTATCCGCTCATCGTCAAGGCGGCCGCCGGTGGCGGCGGGCGCGGCATGCGGATCGTGGAGCGGGAGGAGGAGCTCGACGCGGCGATCGACACGGCGCGGCGGGAAGCGGAGGCGGCCTTCGGCGTGCCGGACATCTATATCGAGAAGTACCTGGTGCGGCCCCGCCACATCGAGTTCCAGGTCCTGGGCGACCTGCACGGGAACGTGGTCCATCTGTTCGAGCGGGAGTGCTCGATCCAGCGGCGCCACCAGAAGATCATCGAGGAGGCGCCCTCCCCGGCGCTCGACGACCGGCTTCGCCGGGAGATGGGGGAAGCGGCGGTCCGGGCCGCCCGGGCGGTCGGGTACCAGAACGCCGGGACGATCGAGTTCCTGCTCGACGAGGATGGCTCCTACTACTTCATGGAGATGAACACCAGGATCCAGGTCGAGCACCCGGTGACGGAGAACATCACCGGTCTCGACCTGATCAAGGAGCAGATCCGGATCGCCGCAGGGGAGCCGCTCGGCTACCGGCAAGAGGACCTTTCGATCCACGGCTGGTCGATCGAGGCCCGGATCACCGCCGAGGATCCGTGGACCTTCGCCCCCTGTCCAGGCCGGATCACCACCTTTCACCCGCCGGGCGGGCCGGGGATCCGCCTCGACACGGCCGCCTACGCCGGATACCAGGTCCTGCCGTACTACGACTCGATGATCGCCAAGCTGATCGCCAGGGCCCCGTCGCGGGAGGAGGTCGTCTCCCGGATGGCCCGCGCCGTCGAGTTCTTCGTCATCGAGGGGATTTCCACCAACCTGCCGCTGATCGCGGCGATCGTCCGGGACGACGACTTCCGGGCCGGGCGGCTGTCGACGCGGTTCATGGAGGAATTCCTCGAACGGCGGCGGAGGGAACTGGCCGCCTCCGCCGGCTGAGTTCCGGGCCCATCTCCCGGCTCCGGGAGGCGCGGGCCGCGGCTTGACCCCCTTCCGCCCGGCACCCAAGTTACCCCTCGTAGGTGAGAGGGCGCCGTCCCGGCCCGGGTGCGCTCGCCCGGAGCCGGGCGGGGCGACGCGGAGCCCGTATGCGGGTCCCGGTTGAAGGGTGCCATGTCTGAACGGATCGGTGAGCTGCTGCTCGCGGAAGGCCTGATCACGCCGGAGGCGCTCAACGAGGCCATCGAGCGCCAAAGGCAGGAAGGGGGGAAGATCGGCTACCACCTCGTTCGCCAGGGCGCGGTGAGCGAGGAGGACCTGGTCCACATCCTCTCGGAGCAGTACGGGATCCCCGCGATCGACCTCCGAAGCCTCTACCCCCACGTCGACCGGGCGCTCCTCGACCTGATTCCCGAATCGTTGGCCAGCCGGTACCAGGTGTTTCCCGTGCACAAGACCGGGAACATCCTCACGCTGGCGATGACCGACCCCACCAATGTCGTCGCCCTCGACGACATCCGGTTCCGGACGGGATGCGAGGTCGAGCCGGTCCTCGCCAGCGAGTTCGCCGTCAAAGAGGCGATCGAAAAGTCGTACGAGGAAAAGCGACTCACGCTGTTCCAACAGGAGGTCGACGGGATCGCGGATGGCGTCGAGGACGAGGACCTCGAGGTGCTCTCCGAGGAAGACGAACTCGACGCCACCAACCTCGAAGCGCTCAGCGCCGATGCCCCCGTCGTCCGGATCGTCAACAGGATTCTCATCGACGCGATCAACAAGGGCGCGTCGGACATCCACCTCGAGTCCTACGAGAAGGATTTCCGCGTCCGCCTCCGCATCGACGGCGTGCTCTACGAGTACATGCACCCGCCGGCGCGCCTTCGCGATGCGATCATCAGCCGCATCAAGATCATGTCCAAGCTGGACATCGCGGAACGCCGGCTGCCGCAGGACGGCCGGATCAAGATCAAGCTCCGCATCGACGGCCGCACCCGCGAGATGGATTTCCGCGTGTCGACCGTGCCCGCGCTGTTCGGCGAGAAGGTCGTGCTGCGACTCCTCGACCGCGAGAACCTGACCCTCGACCTCACCAAGCTCGGGTTCGAGCCGAGGTCGCTGGAGAAGTTCGAGGCGGCGATCCGCAAGCCGTGGGGCATGGTCCTGGTCACCGGACCGACCGGTTCGGGAAAGACGAACACCCTGTACTCCGCCATCTCGCAGATCAACACGACCGAGACGAACATCATGACGGCGGAGGATCCCGTGGAGTTCAACCTGCACGGGATCAACCAGGTCCAGACGAAGGAGTCGATCGGCCTGACCTTCGCCGAGGCGCTGCGCGCCTTCCTCCGGCAGGACCCGGACGTCGTGCTCATCGGAGAGATCCGCGATTTCGAGACGGCGGAGATCGCGGTCAAGGCGGCGCTCACCGGGCACCTGGTGCTGTCCACCCTGCACACCAACGACGCCCCGTCGACGATCAACCGCCTGATGAACATGGGCATCGAGCCGTTCCTGGTCGCCACCTCGGTGAACCTGATCGGGGCGCAGCGTCTCGTGCGGCGGATCTGCACGGAATGCAAGCAGGAGCACGAGCTGCCCAAGCAGGCGCTCATCGACATCGGCTTCACCCCGGAGGAGGCGGAGACCGTCACTCCTTACAAGGGCGCAGGGTGCCCCCACTGCAACAACAGCGGCTACAAGGGGCGGATCGGCTTGTTCGAGGTCATGGAGATCAGCGAGGAGATCCGGGAGATGATCCTCACCGGATGCTCGGCCATCGAACTCAAGCGCCGGGCGGTCGAGGAGGGAATGATCACGCTCCGGCGCTCGGGACTGGAGAAGATCAAGGCGGGGATCACGACCATCGACGAGGTGGTCCGCGAGACCGTCTTCTGACGGTTGTGGGGGTGGCGATGCCGGAGGCACAAACAACGTTGGTCTCGCTGCAGCAGCTCCTGAAGACGATGGTCGAGCAGGGCTCGACCGATCTCCACATCACGACGAACAGCCCGCCGCAGATCCGCATCGACGGGAAGCTCGTCCCGCTGCAGATGCCACCGCTCGACGCCGCGACGACCAAGGCCCTCGTCTACTCGGTGATGACCGACGAGCAGAAGCACCGGTTCGAGGAGAATCTCGAGCTCGACTTCTCCTTCGGCATCAAGGGGCTCGCCCGGTTCCGCGCCAACGTCTTCAACCAGCGCGGGGCGGTCGCCGCGGCATTCCGAACGATCCCCTGGGAGATCAAGAGCTTCCAGGAGCTGGGCCTTCCGGAGGTCGTGGCGCAGCTCGCCGAGAAGCCACGGGGCCTGGTTCTGGTCACCGGGCCGACCGGCTCGGGGAAGAGCACGACCCTGGCAGCGATCATCGACAAGATCAACCGGGAGCGCCAGGCCCACATCGTGACCATCGAGGATCCGATCGAGTACCTGCACTCGCACAAGCGCTGCGTGGTCAATCAGCGAGAGCTCGGCTCCGACACGAAGTCGTTCCCGGCGGCTCTCCGGTCGGCGCTGCGGCAGGATCCCGACGTGGTGCTGATCGGCGAGATGCGCGACCTCGAGACGATGGAGTGCGCGCTGCAGATCGCGGAGACGGGGCACTTGACGCTGGCGACGCTTCACACGAACTCCGCCGCGCAGACGATCAACCGCATCATCGACGTCTTTCCACCGAACCAGCAGCCGCAGGTGCGGGCGCAGCTCTCCCTGGTGCTCGAGGGGATCATCTGCCAGGCGCTGCTGCCCAAGGCGTCGGGCCGCGGGCGGGTGCTCGCGCTCGAGATCCTGGTCCCGAACTCCGCCATCCGGAACCTGATCCGCGAGGACAAGGTCCACCAGATCTACTCCATGATGCAGGCCGGCCAGGCGAAGCACGGGATGCAGACCTTCAACCAGTCTCTGGCGACGCTCTACTTCCGCCGGCAGATCACGCTGCAAACCGCGCTCAGCGTCTCGAGCAACCCGGAGGAGCTCCAGGAGATGATCAACCGCGGCGTCGGCGCCCTCAGCGGCGGCCCGGCCCGGCCGGCGCGGCGCTGAAGGTTGACGGAGACCGAAGATGGCCACGTTCGCCTACAAGGGAAGGTCGAGGACGGGGGAGACGCGCGAGGGCACGCTCGAGGCGGCCAACCGGGACGAGGCGGTCGCGCAGCTCCGCCGGCAGGGAATCGTCGTTTCGTCAGTCACGGAGAAGGGGAAGGAGTTCGCGCTTCCGCGCCTCCGCGGCGGCGTCAAGCAGAAGGACGTCGCCATCTTCACCCGGCAGTTCTCCGTGATGATCGACGCCGGACTGCCGCTGGTGCAGTGCCTGGAGATCCTCGCCGACCAGCAGACGAACCGGACGTTCCAGCAGGTCCTCAGCGAGGTCCGGCAGGACGTCGAGAGCGGGTCAACGCTGGCCGACGCGCTCCGGAAGCACCCCAAGGTCTTCGACGATCTCTACTGCAACATGGTGGCCGCCGGCGAGGCGGGCGGGATCCTCGACACGATCCTGCAGCGCCTGTCGGCCTACATCGAGAAGATCGTCAAGCTCAAGTCGGCGGTGCGCGGCGCCATGATCTATCCGGTGGCGGTGATCTGCATCGCCGCCGTGGTCGTGTGGGTGATCCTCACGTTCGTGATCCCCGTCTTCGCCGACCTGTTCACCGGGCTGGGGGCGTCGCTTCCGCTGCCGACCCGCATGACGATCGCGCTGAGCAACTTCCTCCGCGCCTGGTGGTGGCTGGTCGTGGCAGTGATCGGCAGCGGCCTGTTCGGTTTGCGGCAGTACTACCACACGGAGTCGGGCCGGCGGGCGATCGACGGCTTCATGCTGAAGATCCCGGTGATCGGCGGTCTGCTCCGCAAGATCGCGGTCGCTCGGTTCTGCCGCACGCTGGCGACGCTGACCTCGTCCGGCGTGCCGATCCTCGACGGACTGGACATCACCGCGCGCACCGCGGGTAACGCGATCATCGAGGATGCGATCCAGAAGGTGCGGTCGGCGGTGGAAGAGGGGCGGACCATCGCCGATCCGCTGCGGGAGACCGGCGTCTTCCCCGACATGGTCGTCCAGATGGTCGGCGTGGGAGAGCAGACGGGCGCGCTGGACGCGATGCTGTCGAAGATCGCCGACTTTTTCGAGGACGAGGTCGACGAGGCGACGCAGAATCTCCTGTCGCTCCTCGAGCCGGTGATGATCGTCATTCTCGGCACGGTGATCGGCGGGATCGTCGTGTCGATGTACCTGCCGATATTCAGCCTGGTCAGCAAGATCGGCTGACGGACCGGGACGGCGCGGCGGGCGGCGGCGCCCGCCGCGCCGCGCGCCCGCGCCGTCCGGGCGCAGGAGGGAGCAGGGGGCGGCGGACGGCGACCGATGAGCGGCGTGCGACACAATCTCCGGAGGCTCAACGCGGCGCGGGCCGTCGCGGTCAGCACGCTCCTTCTGTCGGTGTTCGTCATCGAGCTCACGTTCGCCCCGCGCGGCTCTCTGCGCCCGCTGTACCTCCTGTCCGCCGCCGCTTACGGAACGATCCTCGCGTACGCGCTCGCCGACCGCCGGTTCGGCGACCGGCCGGGATTCGTCGTCGCGCAGGTGGCCGGCGATTCGCTGCTCGTGCTCGGGTTCGTGCTGGTCACGGGCGGCAGCCTGTCGCCGCTGACGTTCCTCTTCGCCCTGCCGGTGATGGTGAGCGGAGCGCTGCTCGGCCTCCGCGCCGGGACCGCGATCGCCGCCGCGACCTGGTGCCTGTACGCGGTTCTGCTCGGGTGGGACGCCCTGCGGCTGCCGGTCGACGAGCTTCCCCCCGGCCGGGCCCTCTATGCGGCGGTCTCGCATCTGCTCGGCTTCCTGGTCCTCGGCGCGCTCGGGGGCGTGCTCGCCGACCACCTGCACCACGCCGACCGCGAGCTGCGCAAGCGGGGAGGTGCACTCGCCGCACTCCGGGCGCTCCACGCCCACATCGTCGAGTCGATTCCCACCGGGCTGCTCACCGCCGACGGAGAGGGGCGGATCACCTTCGTCAACCGCGCCGGGAGGAAGATCCTCGGCCTGCCGATGGAGCGCCTGATCGGGCGGCCGGCCGCCTCGCTGCTGCAGTGGCCCCCGGGCTTCTTCCCCCCCTCCTCCGAAGCGCTCGCCTCCGGCCGGCTGCAGCGCTTCGAGCGGGAATGGCGTCCCGCCGAGGGCGACCCCCTGCTCCTCGGGTTCAGCGTCTCCGAGCTGCGCGGCGAGGGCGGCCGGGCGGACGGCTGGCTGGTCGTGTTCCAGGACCTGACCGAGATCGCCACCCTCGAAGAGCAGGTCCGGACGCGCGAGCGGATGGCGGCGCTCGGTGAGATGGCGGCCGGAATCGCCCACGAGCTCAGGAACCCGCTCGCCGCCGTCACCGGTTGCGTCCAGATGCTCGACGAGGCCGCCCCCCAGGAGCGGGACCGACTCCGGACGATCGTCCGGGAGGAGGCGGAGCGGCTCAACCGGATCATCAAGGACTTCCTCGAGTTCGCGAGCCCGGGGCCGTTCCGGCCACGGCCCACCGACCTGGTCGAGCTGATGCGCGGTCTCGCTGCGCTGCTGGAGAAGAGTCCGGTGATGACGCCGGCGCACGAGGTCAGGGTCGAGGCGTGCCCCGGCGCCGGGCCCGCCCTGGTCGATCCGGACCGCATGCGGCAGGTCTTCTGGAACCTGGCGACCAACGCCCTCAAGGCGATGCCGGCCGGCGGCCGGCTCACGGTGAGGATCGCTCCCCACGGCGCCGAGGAGCTGATGGTGGCGTTCGCCGACGAAGGTCACGGGATGGACCGCGAAACGGCCCGCCGCTACTTCCAGCCGTTCCAGGGTCGATTCCGCGACGGAAGCGGCCTCGGAGCGGCGATCGTGTACCGGATCATCGAGGAGCACGGGGGGCGGGTGCAGATCCTCTCCCGTCCGGGACGGGGCACGGAGGTCCGGGCGATCGTTCCGGCGGCCGCGGCCGCGCCGTCGGCCGGGCGGCCTACGGCGGCCGCCGCCGCGGCGGGGAGGGCCTGACGATGGCGCTGGTCCTCGTCGTGGACGACGAGCGCGGCATCCGCGAGGTTCTCCGGGCCGCCCTCGCCGCCGACGGACACGACGTGCTCACCGCCTCCGGCGCCACCGCGGCGCTCGAGCACCTCCGCGAGCGTCCCGTCGATCTTCTGATCACCGACCTCGCGATGCCCGGCATCGACGGCGTCGAGCTGCTCCGGCGGGCTCGCGAGATCCGCCCGGACGTGCCGGCGATCGTCATCACCGCCTACGGGTCGAAGGAGACGGCGATCGAGGCGATGCGCCACGGGGCGGTGAACTACCTGGAGAAGCCGTTCGACGTCGAAGAGCTGCGGCTCCACGCCGCCCGGGCTCTGGGCGAGCGCCGCCTGAGCCACGAGAACAGGCGGCTCCGAGCGCGGCTCGGAGTGGCCGAAAGGCTGATCGGCTCGTCTCCCGCGATCCGGGAGCTGCGCGAGCTCGTCGCCCGCATCGCCCCCTCCGACAGCACGGTGCTCATCACCGGCGAGTCGGGGACGGGGAAAGAGGTGGTGGCGAGGGCGCTGCACGCCGCCTCGCCGCGGGCGGCGGAGCCGTTCGTCGGCATCAACTGCGGCGCGATCCCGCCCGAGCTGCTCGAGTCGGAACTCTTCGGCCACGAGAAAGGCGCGTTCACCGGAGCCGAGCGGGCGCGGCGCGGCCTGCTCGAGGCGGCGGCGGGCGGGACGCTGTTTCTCGACGAGATCGGCGACATGCCGGTCGCGATGCAGGTCAAGTTGCTTCGCGTGCTTCAGGAGCGCACCATCCGGAGGGTCGGCGGCACGGAGGAGATCCCGGTGGCGGCAAGGATCGTCGCGGCGACCCACCAGGATTTGGAGGCGCTCGTGCGCGAAGGCCGGTTCCGGGAGGATCTGTACTACCGCGTCCACGTCATCCGGATCCACGTCCCGCCCCTCCGGGAGCGAAAGGAGGACATCCCCGAGTTCGTGCGCTGCTTCGTGCAGCGAATCTCGGAGCGCTCCGGCCGGCCGATCGATGCCATCGATCCGGCCTTCCTCGACCGGCTGACCGGCTACGACTGGCCCGGCAACGTCCGGGAACTCGAGAACGTCGTCGAGCGGGCGGTGACCCTGGCCCGCGGCCGGCGGCTCACTCCCGACCTCCTTCCGCCCGAGATCGGCGGCCGGCCGCTCGCGTCCCCGCCCGGGGCCCTGCCGGAGCGGTTCGACCTCGAGGCGCACCTGGAGCAGGAGCGCCGGCGCTACATGGAGGCGGCGCTCGAGGCCTGCGGGGGAGTCCAGACCCGGGCGGCGGAGCGGCTGGGCATGAGCTTCCGGTCGTTCCGCTACTTCGCGAAGAAGTACGCGCTGGGCGGGCGGGATTCGGCGGCCCGCACCGCCCGGACCCCGGAGCCGGTCGGGGAGGGGAGGTGACAATGAGTGTCACCGGCGAGCCCGGAGCCGTGACACTGGCTGTCCGGCCGTCCGCCCGGCGCAGGCGGGGCCGGCGTTCCAAGTGCTTCGTACTGTTGGGATTCCGTTCCGCGGTGACCGGTGGCGCCGCTGGCACCCGGGTTGCTATAAGGCGAGTGCATCCACATGGGAGGTGACGACTGATGCAGCGCAAGGACCGTGGTTTCACCCTCATCGAGCTGCTGATCGTGGTGGCGATCATCGGCATCATCGCGGCGATCGCGATCCCGAATCTGCTGAACGCCATCGATCGCGGCCGCCAGAAGCGCACGATGGCGGACATGCGGTCCATCGGGACGGCCGTCGAAGCCTACTCGGTGGACGAGAACCAGTACCCGAACACGGGGAACACGACGACGCTCGTCGACGTGAACGGGAACCTCGACACCTATATCGAGCCGATCTACATCAAGAAGGCTCCGGACGAGGACGGCTGGTCCAATCCGCTGAAGTACGCCTCCGACAGCGCGGACTACACGATCCGGTCCTACGGGAAGGACAGGACGAAGCAGAACAGCCCCCCGGGCGGCAAGACGAGCAACTTCGACGACGACATCATCTTCATCGACGGCGCGTTCACGCAGTGGCCTGAGGGCCAGCAGCAGTAGCGAACGGACCCGAGCCGGGGCGTGGGGACGGCCCCATGCCCCGGCTTTCGTCTATCCGGCGCCGTGCCGGTCCAGGGAGGAGCCGCATGTTCACCCCAGCTTCGGCCCCCGCCGGCGGATCCCGCCGCACCGCATCCGGCGGCTCCGATCGCGGGTTCACCCTGGTCGAACTCCTGGTTTCCGTGGCGATCATCGGCATCCTGTCCGCGATGGCGGTGGTCAACCTCCGGTCGGCGATCGACCGGTCGCGCCAGCGCCAGAGCATGGCCACGATGCGCAACGTCGCGAGCGCGATCGAGGCCTACAACGGTGACAACGGCCACCTCCCCACCAACGGGATCACGGCGCAGCAGCTCGCCGACGTCCTCGCGCGAGGCGTGTTCTACAGCGTCGACACGACGGACGGGTGGAACAACGATCTCGTCTACACGTCGGACGGCGCGTCCTACACCGTGGAGAGCTACGGCCGCGACCTGGCCGACGGGCCCCAGAACATCACGCGCGCCACGCGGGACGAGTACGACTACGACATCGTCCTGAGCGACGGCCAGTTCTCCTTCAGCCCCGAGACCTGAGGCCGCGGGGGCCCCGCGGCGCGCGGCGATATACTGCGCGCCCGGTGCGACCGCCGGCCCCGGCCGGGAGGCGGTCCGCCGCTGCGCGTCGCGCGGCCCGCCGCCGCGCGGTGCCGGGAGGGACGAGCGCGCGGTGACCGACCGGCCGCGGGACACGGACGCCCCGGCGCCATCGCGGAGGTCGGACCTGCGCGCGGCGGCGCTCGCCCTGGCCGTGGCGGCGGCGCTCGCCTTTCCGCCGGAAGTTCACCCGGAATGCGGCCCGATCGTGGCCCTCCTGCTCGCGGCGGCGGCGCTCACGCTGCGGGCACCGAAGGCGGCGTCGATCGCCGCCGGTCTCGCCCTCGCCGGCTTCAACCTCGCCGTCTCGCTCGCGCCGGGACGGACGATCGACACGCTGGCCCGCCTCGCGCTTCCGGCGGGCGCCTTTCTCGCCGCGCGAGAGCTGGAGCCGCGCCGGCGGGGGCTGGTGCTGGGCTCGGCGGCGGCGGTCGGTGCGGCCCTCGGAGTGCTCGCCGTCGCGCAGCGCCTGTTCCTCCTCCCGCGCGAGGCGCTCGCCGCTCGGGCGGCCCAAGCCGCTCCCGAGGTGGTCGCGCGCCTCGCGTCGGGGCGGGCGTTCGGCACCCACCTGGTCCCGGCCGCGCTCGGGGGCGCCCTGGTCGTCGCTCTCGCCGCCCTCGGGGCCTGGCGCGCCCGCGCCGCGCGCGCCGCCACCGCCGCGCTCGCCGTGCCGATCGTGGCCGGCCTGCTCGCCACCGCCTCGGTGGGCGCCTTCGCCGGACTCGCCGCCGGGGCGGCCTTCGCCGCGGTGCGCCGGGCGGTGCGACCGCGCCGGCTCGCCGCTGGCGCCGGGGCGCTGCTCCTTCTCCTTCTCGGCCTCGTCGCGCTGCGTCCCGGCAGCCTGGGCGATCTGGACCGGCCCGACCACCCGCTCCGTCTCCGGGCGGGAAACTGGAGGGGCGCGGTGCTGGTGGGTCTCCGGCGCCCCCTGGTGGGCGCCGGCCTCGGCGGATTCGGAGCGCTCTATCCGCGGGTGCGGCGCCCGGACGACTCCGAGACGGTCTACGCCCACAACTCGTGGCTCCAGCTCGCCGTGGAAGGGGGGCTGCCGGCGGCCGCGCTGCTCGGAGCCGCGGCCTTCGCCCTGTTCCGGAGGCGCCGCTCGGCCGCGGGCCCGGAGAGATGGGCTCTCGCCGGGACGGCCGCGTTCGCCGCGCACAACCTGGTGGACTTCACCTTCTATCTTCCGGGCGTCGCGGTCCCCGCGGCGGTGCTGGCGGGGATGGCCTTCCCCGCCGGTGCTCCCGCCGAGCGCGCCACCCGGTCGCGCTCCGGCCGGTGGGTGCTCGCGGCGGCGCTCCTCGCGGCGGCCTTCCTGTGGACCGGTACGGCCCTCGCGCGCCGCGCCCTGGAGGCGGCCCAGGCCGACCCGGCGGCGGCGCTCGGCACCGGAGCCGCTCCCTGGAGCCCGCGCCTCGCCGTGAGGGCCGCCCGGAGGCTCGCCGCCGTCTCGCCGGCGGCCGCGCGGGCGCTGGCCCTCCGGGCGCGGCGATGGGATCCCGCCGCACCCGGTCCGGAGCACCTTCTCGGCGATCTCGCGCTGGCCGAGGGCGCCCCGGCGCGTGCGTGGCGCCACCACAGGGCGGCGCTCGCCCGTCACCCCGCCGATCCGGATCTCGCCGAAAAGGTCGAAGCGGAGGAGAAGGCGCTGGCGGAGGCGGGGCTGGGTGAGGCACCCGTGGCCTTGCCGCAGCCGGAAGGTCCGGTCCGGTGGCCGTGGTCCTCATGGGACGACCTTCTGCTCGGCATCCACCTGCTCGCCGCTTTCTTCGTCCTCGTCCGCTGGCGCCGCGGCGGGCCGGCGCCGCCGGAGACGCTCGCCCTGGCGCTCGCGCTGGCGCTCTCGGCGTGGGGGGAGGGGGGCGCGCTGCCGGGTGCCCGGTGCGGGCGGCAGATCCTGCTCGCCGCCGGCGCCTTCGCATGGCTCGCGAGAGGCCGCGCCCGCGGCGCCCCGTCCGGGCGCGCCCTCGCCCTCGGGGGCAGTCTCTGGCTCTGGGTGGCCGTCGCGGCGTCGTTCGCGCCCGACCGCTCGGCGGCGCGGGACGGCCTCGCCGCCTGGATCGGCGCCGGCCTCGCGCTCGTCCTGTCGGCCTCCCTCGCCGGCCGCTTCGAGCGTTGGCCCCGGCTGCTCGCCGCCCTCGCCCCGATCGCCGCGGCCGGACCGGCCCTGCTGTATGCGGCCCAGCGCGTCGCGGAGTTTGCCGGCTTCGCGCTCGACCGGGCGCCCGTTCCCTTCAGGGTCTGGGCTTCGCGGCCGGCGGCCGACTTCCTCCACCCCGGCCACCTCGGAACTTTCCTCGTCGCGTGCGGCCTGCCCCTGCTCGCCTCGGCCGGCGGCGGGCGGCGCGGGCGGGCGGCCGGGACGGCCGGGGTTCTGCTCCTGCTCGCCGG
>RFHH01000152.1 GCA_003696075.1 Acidobacteriota bacterium | reverse complement strand
CTGCGCGCCTACCTCACGGAGGAGAAGCTCTCCGCCGCGAAGAAGCGGCTGCTGCTCGGCGAGTACGGCCGCGCCTATTCCCCCGAAGGACTCGCCGCCTCCCTCGGCCGCGCGCGCTGGTGGCAAGGCGACGAGCGGCGGGCGTTCGACCGCATCGAGCGCATCGAGAGGGTGACGCTCGACGACGTGCGGCGCGCCTTCGAGCGCTACGTCGCCCCCGGCCCGCGCGCGAGGCTCTACCTCCGGCCCCGGCACGTACCGCTCCTCGTGCGGCTGTTCGGCTGGCTCTATCCCCTCTTCCAGCGGTGATGCGATGACGACGACGCCGAGGACCTCCCCGTTGGTGGTGCTTTTCGCGGTGGCCGCCGCTTGGCTGCCGGCGCTCGGCGCACGAGCGGGCGCGGCCGCCGCCGCGCCCCCACAGCCGGTCGAGTGGAGGATCGATCCCGCGACGGCGGTGACGCTGGTCGAGGACCACCGTGTTCCCGTGATCACGCTCCGGCTGCGCTTCCCGGTGGGGACATGGTCGCCCTGGGCGCGGGAGAGGCACGTCGAGGAGGCGTTCGAGATCCAGTTCTACGATCCCGAGGGCGCGCTGCGGCGCCGCGCCGACGCGCTCGGGATCCGCCCGTCGCTCGAGGTCTCCCAGCGCCAGGCCGAGCTGGCGGTGACGTTCCTCGCGCGCGACCTCGACGAGGTCTCGCGGCTGGTGCGCGACATCCTGTCGAACCGCGATTTCGACCGGCGCGAGCTGAAGCGCTGGCGGCAGCAGCGGAAGCTGCTCTGGAAAGAGCAGCAGACGTCGCCCGCGTTCCGCCTGGGGCAGGCGGCGATGCGCGCGCTGTTCCGCCCGGGCGACCCCCGCCGGCTGGAGTACGAAAAGCCCCCGCGCCTTTCGACGGATACGGCCGAACTGGCGGCGGCGCGCGATCTCGTGCTGGCGCTCCCCGGCCGGCAGATCGGCTTCGCCGGCGACATCGACCGCGAGCGCGCCGAGGCGATCGCGCGCGGCCTGCTCCCGCCGCCCCTCGAAGAGCCGCCCGAGGGCCTGGAGCCGGATCTCCCGCCGCCGGTGGATCCGGAGAAGAGGCCGCGCGAGGTGACGGTCGCGATCCGGCGGCTGACGCAGGTCTACCTCGGCCTGGCGCGCGTCGGGCTTCCGGAGACCGACCCCGACTACCCGGCGTTCCTCGTCGCCGACCACGTGCTCGGCGGCAACTTCTACTCGCGGCTTTCGGTCGCCCTGCGCCACGAGGAGGGCGACACCTACGGGGCCTTCACCCACGGGGGCGGCGGGCTCGTCCCCAGCGGCTACGGCCCGTTCACCTTCACGCGCGCGCCGAACGCCGCCGCCGCGAAGGAGAAGCTGCACCGCGTGATCGACGAGTTCCACGCCCGGGGAATCACCGAGGAGGAACGCGAGCGCGCCGCCGGCTACCTGCTCGGCCGCCGCTGGACCCGCCGCGCGAACCCCGACGCGATCCTCCGCGAGGCGATGTGGGAAGCGCGCTTCGGCCTGCCGCACGGCTTCCGCGACCGCCTCGCCGAAAAGGCCGCCGCGCTCCCGCTCGAGAAGGTCAACGCCTTCATCGAGCGGTTCTACGATCCCGCACGCCTCGTCGAGGTGACCGTCGCTCCGAAGTGAGCCCGGGTTTCCCCCGATCGGGAGAGCCGTGCCGCTCCCTCGGCGAATTCGGCGATCCGCTCGCACGGCCGATCGATCCCGACACGCGACTCTACCCAGATGCCGTAAAGGGAGAGCGCGGCCCGAGGGCAGTCCGTTCGGCCCCGTTGCGCGCGTCCGAGCCGGAAGCGGGCACCCTTCGGCGGAGTCCCTTTCGCGCTCACCTTGCGAAGTCGGGCCTCCGTGCGGGCCATCCAGCGGAATCCGCCGCGTTGCGCTTCGAGGTTTCATGAATGGTCCGGATTGCCGGCGCCGCCGCGCGAACGCCGCGCGGACACGCCGCTCGGTTCGCGGGAACCTGAAGAAAGGCGCGCCGGACCGCTGGCGCCGCGCGCGGAACGATTCGGTGCCGCCCGTCCACGCGGGAGCGGATCCTCCCCTAGAATGCCGGTCCCGCGTTTTCGCCAGGGCGTGCGGTCGCACTGGGACTTTCTGCGAGGACCGGCCGAACCGGCATTCGTGGGCGAATCTGGAGAGCGAGAGTGAAGCTCGAGTTCCTGGGAGACTCCTACGATCTCGTCAGGCAATGCCTGTTGCGCTCGCTGGCCTCGCTGGGGCCTTGGGCCACCCATCCGATGTTCACCGAATTCGTATCGCCGGAGATGGTGGACGCGTACGATCGTTTTTTGGGCACACGGGTTCTGTCGCGCGAGATCCTTGCGCGAGGGGTCGATCGGCATGTCTGTTTCGCGCCAGCCTGCGAATGCGACGATCACGTCTTCCTCGATCCGGACACCGGGATCCGACTCGCACCCACCGAAGGTAAGAGAGCACCGGCTCATGTTTTCGGCCCGGAGCTGGTGGCGGTCGCCAGGGCGCGTCCGAAGAGGTCCACGCTGGTCTTCGACCAGTCGCTCGCGAGGGGTGCAAAGCGCGGGCAACTCGAAGACAAGCTGTCCTTCTTGGCGGATCACGGTCTTCATGCGATCGCCTGCGTGTCGCACGCGTGCTTCGTCCTCGTGGGTGCGGACCACTCGTTGGTCGATAGGGCCTTCGAGGATCTCGAGCGGGAATCCCGATGGCCGGGCGAACGCTTCTTGAGAAGATCGGCGGGCAAGAAGGCGAAGCCATCGATGACATCAGGAGATCGCTGTTCGCCGGGTCGTTCGAGCGGCGACGGGTCGGAACCGGTGTGACCATGAATTTCTACACATCACCCTTTTTCTGGGCGTTCATTTCGATGATCGGCATGCATGGCGCGACGCTCGCGGTCGGCGGTCATCGGATCGCGCGGCGTCTTCCGTTCGTCTCGGCGGTGCTCGCGCTCGTCACGGCAGGGAGAATCATGTTGCCGCTGCCGATCTGCCCGCAGCCGCGCTTCGATCTCGGGTCGTGGCAATCGGTCGCCGGCGGGTTGATCTTGCTGATCGCCTTGGGCGTCGCCGCGCCGGCGCTGACGGTCAAGTGGTGGAGACCTCCGGAACCGGGAATGAAGCTGCGCACGACCGGCATCTATGCGCTCGTCCGGCACCCGATCTACTTGAGCGAGGTTCTGTGGCCCGCCGGCTGGAGCCTGATCTGGGGATCGGTCTACGGATTGGCCCTCACCCCGATCTGGTGGCTGGCGTTCCTGTTGCACGCGATCGCGGAAGAGGACCGCCTGGAGGCCGTGCTGGGCTCCGAGTACGCCGAGTACAAGGCGCGGGTTCGCGGCCGTCTTTTCCCGGGACTGCCTTTCTGATCGAGCTGGCGGGCGAGGCGATGAGCCCGCCGGGCGGCGGCGGCCCGCGGCGCGGCCGGGCCGTTCGGGGCGCGCGGGAGAGGGTGGGCGCACGAATGCCGCGGGCCGGTCACATCCACCGGTGCGGGCATAGCCGGATTCTCGGGCGCCGGCGGGCCGAAGCCTCCGCAGGAGGACCGGGCGGCGCCGTTTCTTCTCGCGGAGGGCCGATCCATCACCTCCGCGTCGCGCGGCCTTGAGCGTCGGTGCGACTCGATTCAAGGTGCTCTGTTCACCGGCCACGAGACCGGCCCCGAGCTCGTGGCTCGCCTTGACCACGGAAGCGTGCCTGCGGAATGGCGAGACGGCGCATGATGAAACCGATGTCGCGGCGCTTCAAGAAAGACAACGCCGCCGCAGTTCCTATCACGCGAACCCCGAGGCCGCCCCGCGAAGTCGAGTGGGAAACACGCTCGGGATTCCCGCACGACTCCCGTGACCGCCCCGCCTGGCGTGCCGCCGCGCTGCCCCGCGAAGAAATCAACGCCTTCATCGAGCGGGTCCGCGATTCCGCACGCCTCGTCGAGGTAACCGTCGCTCCGAGGTGACCCCGGGTTTGCCCCGATCGGGAGAGACGCGCCACGGCGTCGATGCGCGCGCGCCCGTTGCCGGTGATGCTCCTTGCGCCGGGATCCGTCTCGGCAGCACGCGGGGCTCGCGGTGGAAAAACACCGACGCGAATTCGGTTCGAGCGGTACCGGCGATCGCCCGGCGGCGAGCCAAGCGCACCGCGCCCGCAGCCCGCGCCTGCTGGATCGCCTGACCGACGAGATTCTCCGCGCCGGGTCCAGTCCGCGCACCGCCGCGGCCTACGCGAGCTGGGTCAGGCCCTTCATCCGCTTCCACGGCCTGCGCCACCCGCGGGAACTCGGTCCCCCCGAGGTCGTCGCGTTCCTGAACTGGCTCGCCGTCGAACGAGGCGTGGCGAGCGCCACGCAGAACCAAGCCCTCGCGGCGCTGGTCTTCCTCTACCGGCGCGTGCTGGGTCTCGATCTTCCTTGGTTCGACGAGATCGTGCGGGCGAAACGGCCATCGCGCCTGCCGAGCGTGCTTTCCCGCACCGAGGTCGCGTTACTGCTCCGGGAACTCTCCGGCACGACCTGGCTCGTTGCGATGCTCCTCTACGGATCCGGCCTGCGCCTGCTCGAGGCGCTGCATCTCCGCATCAAGGATGTCGACCTGGAACGCCGCCTGCTCGTCATCCGGGACGGCAAAGGGAAAAAGGACCGCGTCGCCCTCCTGCCTCGCTCGCTCGAGGATCCGCTGGCACGGCAGATCGATCACGTCACGCGACTTCACGAGGCCGACCTGAAGCAGGGCGCCGGTTGGGTCGCCCTGCCCGACGCGATGGCACGCAAAGCACCGCACACGGGAAGAACGCTGCCCTGGCAATGGGTCTTTCCGGCCACGCGCTGTTACCGCGACCGCGAGACGCGCCAGCTTCGCAGGCATCACCTTCATGAGACGGTGATCCAACGCGCGCTCAAGACGGCGGCAGCATGCGCCGGCATCCGGAAGCGCGTCCATCCGCATGCGCTTTGCCATTCGTTCGCCACGCACCTGCTCGAAAGCGGCGCCGACATCCGCACGGTCCAGGAACTTCTCGGTCACAAGGACGTCCGCACGACGATGATCTACACACACCTCGCCGGTCTAGGCCCCCTCGGTGCCCGCAGCCCGGCCGACGATCTTCCTCGGCCCACCAACCCCGAACTCCGCGATCGTTCGTGACGGGTCGACGACTCGCCGAGGGGTCTGCGCAAACCCGGGGTGCTCGGCAACGACAGCCAATTCCCCATCCGGACATCCCCCTTGATCCGCATAAACCCGGAGAAGGACGGACCAGCCGATCAACGCCTCGCGCGACCCGACCCCGGCGTAACCGGTTCACAAGGGGGGCGGATGCCGTTGTACAATGCCGCCAAGCCGCGTCCTCGCAGGGGCGTGAGATCGCAGCGCAACCTCCTACGAAGACCGGCCGAATTCAAGTTATACGGAAACCTCATTCTTGGCCTGAGTGCTTATCATGACAAAAGGTATACGCAAGACGAAAGAACAAGGCACCCGAAGAGCCGGGAAAATGGTCGGCCGCGTTGTTAGCCGATCCAAGAAGCCGATTGGTGCTCCTCCCGGCGTTCTCGTTTACCCAGGTGAGCGAAAAGCGGAACCGGTCGTTATGCGCATCTTTAAATATGACTCATCGACGGTGCAAGAAGACGAATGGACGGCGGACCAGCTACCTGAAAAGTATGCGCGAGGCCAGACAGCGACGTGGATCGATGTAACTGGCCTGCACGACGTGGAGACGCTGAAGCGCATTGGCGACGCGTTCTCAATTCATCCGCTAGTCCTGGAAGACATCCTAACTCCCGGCCAACGCGCGAAGTCAGAAGAATACGAAGGATTGCTTGTGATCGTGCTGAAAGACGTGGATTTTGATCGGACATCCATGGTCGTGGGAATCAATCAGGTCACGATCATCTTGGGGGATCATTTCATAATAAGTTTCCGGGATCGACCCACTGATCTCTTTGAACCTGTCCGGGAGCGCCTAAGGAACGGGCGAGGCCAGATCCGCAAGCGAGGTGTAGATTACCTTGCATATGCATTGGTTGACTGTATTGTCGACAAATACTTCCGGCAGCTTGAAGCAATCGGCGAAGAAACCGATGAGCTGGAGGAGGCTGTGACAGGTAGCCCCGATGCGGTTACCATGCAGCGACTCCATGCGCTTCGACGCGAGATGCTCGTATTTCGGAAGGCTGTATGGCCCGTACGGGAGGCTGTTGGTGCACTGCACCGCAGCGATAATCCCCTTATCACAAGGAAGACGGCTGTCTACTTCAGGGACGTTTATGATCACAGCGTCCAGATTTTGGATATCATTGAGACTCTGCGTGAAGTGCTCTCCGGGATGATGGACCTGTATCTCTCTTCGGTGAGCAATAGAATGAATGAGACGATGAAGGTCCTGACCATAATCGCGACAATTTTTATTCCGTTATCTTTCATTGCAGGAGTGTATGGGATGAACTTTCAATACATGCCCGAGCTGAGAATGCGGTGGGCATACCCGGCGGTTTTGGGATTGATGATCTTTGTCGGCGCAGGGATGCTCTGGTACTTTCGGCGGAAGAAATGGCTATGAGGGCTCCTCAGGAGACATGCATCGGGCTCGTAGCCGTAATCCGCATAACTACGGCATGCACCTGACGGCGCTGCGCGCCGCAGGTGATGCCGAAGCCGTTAGACTCTCCTGGGCGGAGTTGGAGGAAGAACGGCTGTGCCTCTTCGTCTTCTTGAAGTTATCGT